>JAEZID010000598.1 GCA_023416195.1 Pseudomonadota bacterium
CCTCCCCCGCTTGCGCGACCTGGACCGGCACCACCCTGACCGCGCATTTCTTGAAGTCGGTCTGCTTGGAGATCGGGTCGGTGGCGTCCAGCGTGACCTTGTTGATGAGCTGGCTGGCGTCGAAGAAGGGCACGAACACCACGCCGCGCGGCGGCCGGTTGCGCCCGCGCGTCTCCACGCGGGAGCGGACCTCGCCGCGCCGCGACTGGATGCGCACCTCCTGCCCGCGCCGGATGTTCCGCTCCTTGGCGTCGTCGGGGTGCATGAAGGTGACGGCGCCGGGGAAGGCCTTGTACAGCTCCGGCACGCGCAGGGTCATGGAGCCGGAGTGCCAGTGCTCCAGCACGCGGCCGGTCACCAGCCACAGGTCGTAGTCCTGGTCGGGGCTCTCGGCCGGAGGCTCGTAGGGGGCGCCCATGATGTTCGCCCGCTTGTCCGGGTTGCCGTAGAACTGCAACCCCGCCCCCTTCTCCACATAGGGATCGAAGCCCTCGCGGTAGCGCCACTTCGTCTCGTTGCCGTCAACCACCGGCCAGCGCAGGCCGCGCACCTTGTGATAGGTGTCGAACGGCGCGTAGTCGTGGCCGTGCCCGTTGCCGAAGGCCGCGAACTCCTCGAACAGGCCCTTCTGGATGTAGAAGCCGAAGTGCTTGGCGTCGTCGTTGTCGTAGTTCGGGTCGATGTTGTCGAGCCCGAACTTGTTCACCTGCCCGTTGGCGAACAGGATGTCGTACAGCGTCTTGCCGCGCAGCTCCGGCGTCTTGGCGAGATGCGCCTCGGGCCAGACCTCCTCGACCTTGAAGCGCTTGGAGAATTCCACGAGCTGCCACAGGTCGGACCGCGCGTCCCCCGGCGCCTTGACCAACTGGTGCCAGAACTGGGTGCGCCGCTCGGCGTTGCCGTAGGCGCCCTCCTTCTCCACCCACATGGCGGCGGGCAGGATCAGGTCGGCGGCCATGGCCGTCACGGTCGGGTATGCGTCCGACACGACGATGAAGTTGCTGGGGTTCCGATAGCCCGGATAGGTCTCATTGTTGGTGTTCGGCGCCGTCTGGAGGTTGTTGTTCACCATGATCCAGTAGGCGTTCAGCTTCCCGTCCTTCAGCATGCGGTCCTGCTGAACGGCGTGGAAGCCGATTTTGTCCGGCAGGGTGCCGGGCGGGATCTTCCAGCCCGTCTCCACGATCTTGCGGTGCTCGGCGTTGGTCACCTGCATGTCGGCCGGCAGGCGGTGGGCGAAGGTGCCGACCTCGCGCGCCGTGCCGCAGGCCGACGGCTGGCCGGTCAGCGAGAAGGGGCTGTTCCCCGGTTCCGAGATCTTTCCGGTCAGCAGGTGCAGGTTGTAGACCATGTGGTTGGCCCAGACGCCGCGCACATGCTGGTTGAAGCCCATGGTCCACAGCGACATGACCTTGACCTTCGGGTCGGCGTAGAGCTTCGCCAGCGCCTCCAGCCGGTCCTTCGGCACGCCGCTCAGCTCCGACGCCTTGTCGGCGGTGTATTCGCTGACGAGCTTGGCGTATTCCTCGAAGTTGCTGGGCTTGGACACGGCGGCGTCCTGCGCGTGCTGGGCGCGCTGCTCCAGCGTGTGGTCGGGCCGCAGGCCGTAGCCGATGTCGGTGTTGGCCATCCGGAAGTTGGTGTATTTCTCCACGAACTCCCGGTTCACCGCGCCGTTCTGGATGATGTAGTTGGCGATGTAGTTGAGGATCGCCAGATCCGACCCCGGCTTGAAGATGATGTTCAGGTCGGCGAGGTCGGTCGAGCGGTGCTCGAAGGTGGACAGCACCGCGACCTTGCAGTTGGGGTGCGACAGGCGCCGGTCGGTCAGGCGGGTCCACAGGACGGGGTGCATCTCCGCCATGTTGGAGCCCCACAGGACGAAGGCGTCCGCGTGCTCGAAATCGTCGTAGCAGCCCATCGGCTCGTCGCTGCCGAAGGTGCGGATGAAGGTCACGGCGGCCGAGGCCATGCAATGCCGCGCGTTCGGGTCCAGGTTGTTCGACCGGAAGCCGGCGCGCATCAGCTTGGTGGCGGCGTAGCCCTCGAACATCGTCCATTGGCCGGAGCCGAACATGCCCACGGCCTCCGGCCCCTTTTCCTTGATGACGCGCTTCCACTGCTTCGCCATCTCGTCGAAGGCCTGGTCCCAGGTCACCGGCTGGAACTGCCCGTCCTTGTGATAGGCACCGTCGCGCATGCGCATCAGCGGCTGGGTCAGCCGGTCCTGCCCGTACATGATCTTGGACAGGAAATAGCCCTTCACGCAGTTGATGCCGCGGTTGACCTCCGCCTGCATGTCGCCGTGGGTGGCGACGACGCGGCCGTCCTTCACGCCGACCATCACGCCGCAGCCGGTGCCGCAGAACCGGCAGGGCGCCTTGGACCATGTCATCTCGATGTCTTCGCGCGGGGCGAGGTTGGCGGCCCCGGCCGGCAGGGACATGTTGGCGGCGGCGGCGGCGGTCGCGGCGGCCTGCGCCTTCAGAACGTCACGTCGTGAGAGCTTCATGGGGCGCCTCTTCGGAGTCGGTAAGGTCTTCGACGGAATGGAAGACCAGCGTCGCGGCGTACACGCCGTCGAGCAGGCTGATGGTGTTCAGGTTGGTGACGATGTCGGCCTCGCTGTCGGTCTCCAGCGTGACGATCATCTTGCCGAGCGGGCTGACGGCGTGGAGTTCCGTGCCCGGCAGGCTCTCGATGGCCGCGCGGATGCCCCCGGCCGCCTCCGGCCGGGCGTGGACGACGATGCTTGAGATGTGGGTTTCCTTAGCCATGGCCCTCCCCGATGCCTGTATCCCCGATTTTTGTGTCCCCGATGCTGATGGCACCGCCCGGGCACGAGGCGACGCAGCCCCCGCAGCCGGTGCAGGCGGCCGGATCGATGCGCGGGCGGGGAACCGACCGCAGCGCGAGTTCGAAATGGATGGCGCGCGGCGCGCAGTTGTCCCGGCAGGATTCGCAGTAGACCCCGGCGCGGGTGAGGCAGCCGTCGCCGACCCGCGCCTGGATCGTCCAGGGCGGCAATTGCGACGGGGCGAACAGGCCGTCGACCGGGCAGACCTCCGCGCAGGCGTGGCAGAAGCTGCACTCGCCCAGGCGAAAGTCCACTTCGGGGAAGCCGCCGTCGCCGCGCGTGACGATGCTCTCGGGGCAGGCCTCGCGGCATTTGTCGCAACGAGTGCAGAGGTCGGTGAAACGCGTCAGCCGCGCCCACGGCGGCCGCACGGGATCGCGCGTGCGGCGCGTGAAGAGGCGCCGCCGCGACGGGCTGAAGTCTCCGTCGCCCATGGCCGGTCAGCCCGTCGGCGGCCCGACGATCAGCTGGTAGATCCACACCACCAGCCCCCAGCCGCCGACGAACGTGATGGCCAGGATCGGCCAGAACACGACGGTCAGAAACAGAAACGCCCAAAGCTCTCGGGCCCGGCTTCGTTTCGCCGGTGTCCCGTAAACCACTTCGTCCGCCATAACCCCTCCCCCCGGATGGGTCCCATTTGGGGAGAAGTAACAACAATGCTTAGGTATGGTTCCCGCAATCCTTACGGGCCAAACGGCTAAGCCCCGGCCGGCCCCGCCTATGCCGGCCGTCCAGGCCCACCGGCATCCCGGCGCACAAGCATATTTTGGCAGGATTGGCAGCCATTCGCGGCGGAGTCCTTGCGCGGAACGCCTCGGGGACTATGGTGTGCCCGCGCCGCCTTGCGACGAAGCCGCCACGCCCTAAGCGACAAGCCCAAAGCCGACGAATCATGACCGACCACACCGCCGACCACCCCGTCTTCACCCACCGCGAGATCCTGCGGGTGTTCAGCGGCGTGGCGCTCGCCATGCTGATGGCGGCGATGGACCAGACCATCGTCGCGACGGCCCTGCCGACCATGGCCGCCGACCTCGGCAGCCTGGACGACCTGCCGTGGGTGGTCACCGCCTATCTGCTGGCCTCCACCGCGACCACGCCGATCTACGGCAAGCTCAGCGACCTCTACGGGCGCAAGCGGGTGTTGCAGGCGGCGATCTTCCTGTTCCTGATCGGCTCCGTGCTGTGCGTCCTGTCGCAGAGCATGACGCAGCTGATCCTGTTCCGGGGGATTCAGGGCCTGGGCGGCGGCGGGCTGATGGCGCTCGCCTTCACCATCATCGGCGACGTCGTCGCCCCGCGCGAGCGCGGCCGCTACCAGGGCCTGATCGGCGGCGTCTTCGCGCTGGCCAGCGTCGCCGGGCCGCTGCTGGGCGGCGTCTTCACGGAATGGCTCAGCTGGCACTGGATCTTCCTCATCAACCTCCCGCTCGGGGCGGCGGCGCTGGTGATGACCAACCGGGCGCTCGACCGGCTGTCCACCGGGCGCGCGCAGCCGAAGATCGACTTCCTGGGCGCCATCCTGCTGATGGGCGCGGTGACGACGCTGCTGTTCGTGGTGTCGCGCGGCGGCACCGCCCTGCCCTGGACCTCCCCGCTCATCCTCGGCCTGATCGCCGCCGGCCTCGCCATGCTCGCCGGCTTCATCGTGCACGAGCGGCGGGTGGAGGAACCGATCCTGCCGCTGCACCTGTTCCGCCTGCCGGTGGTCGCCATCGCCAACCCGGTGGTGGCGGTGTCAGCCATGGTGCTGTTCGCCGGGATCGTCTTCCTGCCGATGAACCTGCAACTGGTGCGTGGGGTCAGCGCCACGGCGTCCGGCCTGCTGCTGCTGCCGCTGGTCTTCGGCATGACGCTGGGCGCGGTCGGCGGCGGCCGCCTGATCGCCCGCACCGGCCGTTACAAGGTGTTTCCGCTGGTCGGACTGTCGCTGGCGGCGGCGATGTACCTGACGCTGGGGTTGCTGCCGGCGGTGGCGGAGAGCGGCTTGTGGTCCACGCTGATCCTGGTGCCGCTGGGCATCGGGCTTGGCCTCGTCATGCCGGTGATGACCGTGGCCGTGCAGAACGCCGTGGACCGCCGCGACCTGGGCGCCGCCACGGCCTCGGTCGGCTTCTTCCGCTCGCTGGGCGGGTCGGTCGGGGTGGCGGTGTTCGGCGCCGTCTTCGCCGCCGACGTCGAATCCCGGCTGAACGCCGCCGGCCTGCCCGGCATCAGCGGCCGGGAGGTGATGGAGCACGGCACGGCCACGCTCGCCAACCTGCCCGAGGCCGCCCGCGCCACCGCGCTGGCCGCCTTCGAACACGGATTTTCCACCCTGTTCCTGCTGGCGGCGGGGCTGGCCGTGGTGTCGCTGGGCCTGACCCTGTTCCTGAAGGAACTGCCCCTGCGTTCGGCGAAGGACGCGAAGGCCGAGGCCGCGTGACTCAGGACTGCGACGGAAACGGCTTCGGGCGAACCTTCGTCTGGTGCTCCGGGCAGCCGTCGGCGCCGTCGGGGCGCAGGCCCCGGTAATAGCCCTTCTGCCAGCGTTCGGCCACGGCGGCGCTGGCGGGGTCCTTCAGGTCGGCGTTGAACTGGCTGCGCGATGCCGCCCAGGCGCGGTACTGCGCCGCCAGTTCCGGGTCGCTGTCGAGGTCGCGCACCTCCGGCTCCAGGCTTTCCACCAGACCGCGCTGGACCGGGATCAGGGTCGCGTAGGGCTCGCCCTTTTCCCACACCACCTCGGTGTTCGGAGCGGTGAATTTCCAGTTCATGGTGAAGGGGTACGGCGACCAATCCGTCTCGATCACGCCGGACAGGCCGTGTATGCCGTGCTTGGGGTGGTTGACCGGGCCGGTCACCATCAGGTTGATGCCCGGCGGGGTGCGGAACAGCACGCCGATGTGGAAGGTCAGGATGCCGCTGCCGAAATGGCTGGCGGGCAGCAGGGGATGCGGCTCCTCCGCCTTGACGGCGATGGCATCGATGCCCTTGCCCCCGCTCCACACCGCCGAGACGCGGCAGGGGGCGCAGACCTCCCACCCGTGCATGCTGGCGATGTTCAACGGAAGGCAGCGGTAGCCGTACTGGTCCGGCAGAGCGTCGATCCAGTCGCGGGTGGCGCGGGCGGGGCGGATGTCGGGCATGGCGCCCGAAAGGGGGTGTGCGATCAGCTTCATGGGCGACAATCTGCCAGAATTCCCATTCTTTGGGTATATGGCGGTATAGGATAGGACAAAATGCCGCTTCCGGCCTGTTCTCACCCCTCACAGGCGCCGGGGCACGCGCAGCAGCACCCACAGCACCAGCAGATGCGCCGCCGCCCAGGCAAGGGCCGAAGCGGGCATCAGCCAGTCCGGCGCGGTGCTCGCCGCCGCGACGCGCAGGGCCGCCGCGAGGCTGACCAGCCCCATGGCGACGGTCGCCGCGCGGGGGAAGACGGTCGGCTGGGCCTCCCTCTGGAAGGTCGCGCGCAGCATCATGGACGCCGCCAGCGTGCCCAGCGCCCCCGCCCCCAGCACGTGCCACCCTGCCCCGCCGGCCAGCGGCTCCACCCGCTCGATCCCCAGAAACACCCAGCCGAGTCCAAGCCAGCCGTAGCCCAGATGCAGGCTCCACAAATCCGGCCGCCGCAGCACCGCGCCGGTACGCCAGCGCGCCAGCCGTGCCCAGGCGGTCACGCCGGCCACGACGGCGCCCGCCGCCCCGACCCAGGGTGCCGTATCCGCCGCCACGCTCACGGTCGCCACCACCGCCCCGGCAATGCCCGCCCATTCCAGGCGGGGCTGCACCCGCTCGACCGGCGCTCCGCCCTGCTCGCGCACCTCCCCGGCGGTGGCGGAGGGGATGATCCGCCCGCCCATCACCAGCATCAGGATACCGATCAGGTGCAGCGCGAACAGCGCCCCCGCCCGCCCGCCGTCACCACCCCACCAGACCAGCGCCTCGGCCAGCGCGAAGGCGCCGATCACCGGGCCGAACAGGACGTTGTGGCTGCTCTTCGCCGCCTTCAGGAAGGGCAGTCCGGCCGCCAGGAACAGCACCACCGGATAGACCAGTGAGACCGCCGCCGCGATGGGCAGAGGCAGTCCGCCCAGCACCGCCGCCCGTCCCGCCAGCCACGCGGCGAAGGCGATCCCGGTCACCAGCTTCGACGGCCGAGTCAGCAGGAAGCCGCCAACCACCGCCAGCGCGTAGCCCAGCAGCATTTCATGCGCGTGCAGCGCCGGTGTCCAGCCAAGCCCGAGCCATCCAAAATACCCCGCCACCCACAAGGGCACGCTGAGCGCCGCGTACAGCGCGGCGGCCGGAAAGAACAGGCGGTGCCCATAGGGGCGACGGCGCGTGGGCGGAACGAAGAAGGTCATGGGGATCCGTGCCGTGAGGGACTGAACGGATCTTCCGGCCCGCGAAACGGCATGATTTCACCCCGTTGCGGCTCTGGTACACCTTGCCTTTTGGCCGGCGTCCGGTCAGGTTTCAGCGAACCATGATGCCCTGTGGGCGCCCCATACGGAAGCGGCGGCGCAAGCGGAGAGAATGCGATGGACCGGATCGAGCAAGCGGTGCTGGAGTGCCTGAGCGCCGTGGCGCCGGACGCCGACCCGGCGTCGCTCGCCCCGGATCGCCCGTTCCACGACCAGATCGAGTTCGATTCGGTGGATTTCCTGAATTATGTGATGAAGCTGGAGCGCGTCCTCGACGTCGAGATTCCGGAACAGGACTACCCGCAGCTGATCACGCTGGCCGGCGCCGTAGCCTATCTGGCCAAGGCCACGGCATGACGCGCCTGCGCATCCGCATCGATTTCGAGCCCGGCGGCTCCATCGGTCCCGGCAAGATCAAGTTGCTGGAACAGATCCGCGAAACCGGCTCAATCTCCGCCGCCGCGCGCACGCTGGACATGTCCTACCGCCGGGCGTGGCTGCTGGTGGACGACCTGAACCGCATCTTCCGCGAACCGGTCGTCTCGGCCGCCGTGGGCGGCAAGCATGGCGGCGGCACCGCCCTGACTCCCTTCGGCGAGCAGGTCATCGATCATTACCGCGCCGTCGAACGCGAAGCCCACGTCGCCACCGCCCACCGGCTGGCCGCGTTGCAGGCCACCGTCAACGAGGATTACGGCGCGGAGGGCGAACCGCCGGACGACGGCAGCTTCTCCGGCGATCCGGGGGTGAAGCCAGGGTGCAAGAGCGGCGGGTAATTCCGGAGGTTCCGTGATGGCGGGCAAAATTCGACACGGATGACACGGATTTTGAGCACGGATTTCACGGATGCTGCTGCTTGCGCAGCGCCGTCTTCCAATCAGCGCGCGCGAAGCCAAGCTCGATAAAAATCCGTGTCATCCGTGTTCAAATCCGTGTCATCCGTGTCGATGTTGCCCGCGACGCCACGGCCTCCGATTCACACGTCCACCACGGCCGGTGTCCGCATCGACGCCACCAACTCCGGCGCGAACGCCACGCCCTTGACCAGCGCGAACACCTCCCGCCCCGGCGCCAGCCCCAGGTCGCGGAACGCCTGCCGGGTGATGCGCGCAATCAGGAAGGCGCCGCCGACCGCGATGCGCAGATCCACGCTGGCCGGGCCGGCCTCGGCGAACTGCACGATGCGGCCCTTCAGCGCGTTGCGGACGCTGATACCGGCCGGGGGTTCCAGCGCCACGATCACGTCGCGGGCGTGCACGCGCAGCCGGACTGCCCGCCCCACCTCCACCGCCAGATGCGGGACGGCCAGCGTGCCGCCGTCGAAGGCCAGCAGGGTCAGGCCGTCCGCCTCGTCGTGCCGAACCACGGTCAGGTCCAGCACGGCGCCCACGTCCTGCACGCCGGTCGTCGCGGCGATGTCCAGGCGCCCCAGCACATCCCCCACCGGGCCGGACACCACCACGCGCCCCTCCGCGATCAGCACCAGCGTGGTGGCGAGGCGCACCACCTCGTCGATGGCGTGGCTGACCAGCACGATGGGGATGTTCAACTCGTCCCGCAGCCGCTCGATGTAGGGCATGATCTCGGCCTTGCGCGCGGCGTCCAGCGAGGCCATCGGCTCGTCCATCAGCAGGATGCGCGGCTGCGACAGCAGGGCGCGGCCGAGTGCTACGCGCTGCTTCTCGCCGCCGGACAGGTTGCGCGGCCGGCGGTCCAGCAGGTGCGACAGGCCCAGGAGTTCCACCACGGGGCCGAGCGCGATACGGCGTTCCGATACCGGCACCCGGCGCAGGCCGAATTCCAGGTTGGTCAGCACCTTCATGTGCGGGAACAGCCGCGCATCCTGGAAGACGTAGCCGACGCGGCGCTTCTCCACCGGCACCTCGATCCGCTCGCGGCTGTCGTAGTAGGTCACGCCGTCCACGCGGATGTGCCCGGCGTCGGGGCGCCGCAGCCCGGAAATCGCGTTGATGACCGAGGTCTTGCCCGAACCCGAGCGGCCGAACAGGGCGATGACGCCCCGGCTCTCCGTCGCGAAGTCGATGTCCAGGTCGAAGCTGCCGAGCCTCTGGCGGATGGCGACGTCCAGCATGGCTCAGCGCTGCCCGATCAGCAGGCGCAGCCGGTGCGCCAGGACTTCCGACAGCATCAGCGCCACCAGGGAGATGGTGAAGGAAATGACCGCCAGCCGCGCCGCCACGGCCTCGCCGTCCGGCTGCTGGGTCGCCGCGTAGATCGCCAGCGGCAGGGTCTGCGTCTGGCCGGGGATGTTGGAGACGAAGGTGATGGTCGCCCCGAACTCGCCCAGGGCCGAGGCGAAGGCGACGATGGCGCCCGCCAGCAGGCCCGGCGCCATCAGCGGCAGCATGATGTTGAAGAAGCGGTCGATAGGGCCGGCGCCCAGCGTGCGCGCCGCCGCCTCCAGGCCGGTGTCGATCGCCTCCACCGACAGGCGGATCGCCCGCACCATCAGCGGGAAGGAGGTCACGCCGGCCGCCAGAGACGCCCCCTCCGCCGTGAAGATCAGCTTGATCCCGAAGGTCTGGTACAGCCATCCCCCGATCGGCCCGCGCGTTCCCATTGTAACCAGCAGGATATAACCGATCACCACCGGCGGCATGACCAGCGGCAGGTGAAGCAGCCCGTCCAGCAGCGTCTTGCCGGGAAAGTCCCAGCGCGCCAGCACCCAGGCCGCCAGCACCGCGAGGGGAAGGCTGACCACGATCGCCCATCCCGCCACGCGCAGGCTGAGCAGGACCGCGGTCACCTCCATGGGGGAAAGGATGTCCATCCCCGCAGCTTACTCGGGCTTGACCACCGGGACGAAGCCGAATTCGCGGAACACGCCCAGCGCCTCCGCCGACTTCAGATAGCTGTAGAACAGCTGCGCGTTGGCGTTCTTGCTCGTCGCGATCAGGGCCAGCGGATAGGTGATGGGCGGGTGGGTATCGGCCGGGAAGGTGGCGACGATCTTCACGCCCTTGTCGATGACGGCGTCGGTCCGGTAGACGATGCCCAGCGGCGCCTCGCCCCGGCTGACCAGCGCCAGGGCCGCGCGCACGTTGTCGGTGCGGGCCAGCTTCGGCGCGATGGCCACCCACATGCCGAGCGCCTCCAGCGCCGCCTGCGCGTATTTGCCGACCGGCACGTTGCTGGGATCGCCGGTCGCCAGGCGACCGTCGCCCAGCACGGCGGCGAGGTCGAAGCCCGTCTTCAGATCGACGGCGACGTTGGAATCCTTGGGCGCGATGAGCACCAGATCGTTGCCCAGCAGGTTGATGCGGCTGTCGGCCTTGATGAGATCCCGCTTCTGCGCATAGTCCATCCAATCCAGATCGGCGGAGAGGAAGATATCGGCCGGCGCGCCGTTCTCGATCTGCTTGGCGAGCGCCGAACTGGCGGCGAAGGAGGACGTGACCGTGACGCCGCTTTTGCCGTGGAAGTCCTTGGCGATGGCCTCCAGCGCGTTCTTCAGGCTGGCGGCGGCCAGCACCAGCACGTCCTGGGCCTGCGCGGCCGGCGCCGACACCATCACCGTCGCCGCCATCGCCACGGCGATCACAGCCCTCTTCAGCTTCGAACCGCGCATCGACGCCATGCCAACCTCCTTGAAGGGGAACCCTATATCCGTCCCGATATAGCGGTATCATCAATATAACGAACGGATAGGCCGGTAAAGCGGATTCCGCGCGTGCGAAGACGGCGGAGGGTTGGGGTGCGGGCGCGACCCGTGCTATGGGATGGCGCGTTTCGCCCGATTTCCCGTTTCGCCCGATTTCCCAAGGACTCCGCCCATGCGCCCGGTCAAGATCGCCCCGTCCATCCTCTCCGCCGATTTCGCCCGGCTGGGCGAGGAGGTGCGCGCCGTCGATGCGGCGGGCGCCGACTACATCCACATCGACGTGATGGACGGCCATTTCGTGCCGAACATCACCATCGGCCCGGCGGTCGTGAAGGCGCTCCGCCCGCACACGGCCAAGACCTTCGACGTGCATCTGATGATTTCGCCGGTCGATCCCTTCATCGCCGGCTTCGCCGAGGCGGGCGCCGACATCATCACCGTCCACCCGGAGGCCGGCCCGCACGTTCACCGCACGATCCAGCTGATCAAGTCCTACGGCAAGAAGGCCGGCCTGTCGCTGAACCCCGGCACGCCGTTGGAGGCCGTGGATTACCTGCTGGAGGATCTGGACCTCGTGCTGGTGATGACGGTGAACCCCGGCTTCGGCGGTCAGAGCTTCATCCACAGCCAGCTCCCGAAGATCCGCGAGCTGCGCAAGCGCATCGACGCGCTGGGCAAGCCCATCGACCTTCAGGTGGACGGCGGCATCAACGGCGAGACCGCCCGCATCGCAATTGAGGCGGGCGCCGACGTGCTGGTCGCCGGCACCGCCACCTTCACCGGCGGTCCGGACCGTTACGCCGAGAACATCCGCATGCTGCGCTGGTAAGGCGCATCACCGCCGCGCGCCGTCCATAATCGGCGCGCGGCGGTTCCGCACACCCGCCCGTTTGTCCGCCGGTTACTGCTGGGCGGTCGGCACACCCGAGCCGGCCAGGGCCTGCGCCTGCTGCAAATGCTGTTGCAGCATCGGGACGGTCTGCGCCGCGAACTCGCGGAAGGGCTGCATGCCCGGATCGGTGGAGGTGCGGGCCTGCTCGTAGATGCGGATGGCGTCCTGGTGGGCGGCCACCTGATTGGTCAGGAACTGGCGGTCGAACTCGTTGCCCGACAGCCCCTGCAACTGCGTCGTCATCTGCTGTTGCTGCCCGGTCAGGATCGGCTGCGGCTCGATCCCGTGGGCACGGGCCAGCGCCATCAGCTGCTGGTTGCCCGTCGTATGATCCTGGACCATCCGGCTGCCGAAGGCTCGCACCGGGTCGCGGTTGGACTTGTCCATGGCGAGGCGGCCGGACTCGACCTCGAAGATGCCGCTGGCGGCGGCGGCCTGGGCGAAGCCGGCGGCGGTGCTCGTCTCGCCCAGCGTGGTGGACTTGCCGGCCTGCGCGGTGGTCGGGTCGGCGATGCCCAGCGCCGGGGCGCCCGGCGGCTGGCCGGGTTTGGTGGACTGCTGCGCCAGCGCCGCCGAACCGAACGCCGGCATCGCCAGCGCCACGACAAGCGCCGCGGCCTTCGCATCGATGCGTTTCATCCTGACACTCCCTCGCTGGAGCCTTTCGCGCCGGGACAACATGGGGTCATCCGCAAAGGTTCCCCGTTCGTGGCAGAACCATTCGGCGTCCCGCGCGTTATGGGTCATTGGGAAGAGGGTCCCGCAACAGCAGGGAGAGTCGGGTTATGGGTATCCTTTGGACGATCATCATCGGCTTCCTGGCCGGCGTCGTCGCCAAATTCCTGATGCCGGGCCGGGATCCGGGCGGCTTCATCATCACGACGCTGCTCGGTATCGCCGGCGCCTTCGTCGCCACCTATCTGGGCGAGGCGGTCGGCTGGTATCGGGCCGGTGAAGGGGCCGGCTTCATCGGCGCCATCGTCGGCGCGATCATCATTCTTGCGATCTATCGCATGGTGGTTGGCCGTCGGACGACGGTTTGACTTCCGGTCATCCTGGCAGACACTGAAAGAGGGCGGCCCCACCGGCCGCCCTCTCTCCTTTTGCGAGATTCGATGAAGCGTTACGCCAGCGCAACCGGCGTCGGCATGAAGACGGCGCGGGAAATGGCCGCCTTGATCGCCTCGTTGGTGAAGGGCTTGCGGACGATCTGGCCCAGGTGGCGGGCGTTCGCCTCCTCCAGGTCGCCGTCGAAGGCGGTGACGAAGATGGTGCGCAGCGCGCGCTTCTGGCGCAGGCGCCGGGCGATCTCCACGCCGCTGTCGCCGTCGGCCAGCCGCACGTCCAGCAGCGCCAGCGTCGGCTGCTCGGCCTCCAGCAGTTCCAGCGCTTCCTTCTCGTTCACGGCGGTGCCGCAGACAACATGGCCCATGTCGGCGACCAGGGAGCCGATCTCCATCGCCAGGATCGGGTTGTCCTCCACCACCAGCACGCGCTGGGTCAGCGCCGCGCGCACCTTCTCGCGAGCGGTGTTCAGCCGCTCCGTCGCTTCGGCCGGGGTGATCTGAAGCACCTGCGCGGCCTCGGTGACCGACAGCCCCTCCAGGGTGATCAGCAGATACATGCGCCGTTCGCCCTCCGGAAGGGTGGCCAGCGCGCGTTCGATGGGATGGGGCGAGGGCGAGGGCTTCCCTTCCCCTTCCGCTTCTCCCTCTCCGTTATCATCGAACAGCAGGTGCAGGAGCGCGTAGAGCGGCACCCGCGCCCCGCTTTCCAGACCGAAGCGCGACGGCGCCATCACGGCGACCTCGACGCAGCGGGTCACCAGATCGTCGCCCGCGTCGGTCGATCCGGTCAGCGCGCGCGCGTAGCGGCGCAGATACGGCAGATGATCGTAGAGTTGGCGTGCGTAGACTCGCATGACCCGTTCTTCCGCGCCGTCTGGTTAAACCACCCGATCCCCGGCACCGAACGCGCCGCCCGGCTGGCCCGATTAATTATCCGTTAACGTCCCGAAACACTATCACGCCCCAACCGGGGCGCGAACCGAAAAAAAGCCGAGTGGGCATTCCCCGGTTGGCAGAGGTCAGCGGGCCTTTTCCCGCTGCTGCCGCGACCGCCACTGCCAGGGCTTCTCGACTTTTCCAGCCCACAGGCCCAGCGTCCGGCTCTGCGCAAAGGCCTCTCCGGAGGCATAGGTCGGCGACAGGCTGCGGTAGGCGAAGGCCCAGCCGCGCGACACCATCGCCGCGCCCAGATCCACGCCGCGCACGCGGCATTCGCCCATTTTCTGCCCGTTGCGGTCCTTCTCCGCGATGGTGCACGTCACCTCCTCGTCCTTCAGCATGTTGGCCAGCACCGCCGTGGCGATGCGGAAGCAATCAAGCTCGTGCCCGTATCGGTTCTTGCACTTTTGTCCGGGGTCCGGCGCGTCGATGCCCATCAGCCGCACCGGAGTGCCATTGACGGTCATCAGGTCGCCTTCGACGGCAACACCTCTGCCTTTTAGCGTTTCATTGGGCGTGCTGGCGACCTTGCCTTTGGTCGTGCCACCCTGGGCATAAGCCGTCGCGCCGGCCAGATAGGCCAGCACAACCATCATTAAACCGATGGCCTTAGAACAAGGTCGGAGTCGCATCGAGCGGGGCCGCGCAGGTTTCGTCGTCGTTGCGCACGCTGTTGACGCGCGGGCCGACCGGATAGGTGTCCAACAGGTCGTCGGGCGCCGGCTTCAGCAGCCCTTCCAGCACCGGCCGCGGCGCCGCCGGATCCAGCCACAGGTCCCAATCCCGCTCGTCCAGGATCACCGGCATCCGCTCGTGCAGGAAGGACAGCGCGCCGTTCGCCGTGGTGGTGACGATGGTCAACGATTCGAGCGGCCGCTCAAGCGCCGGCCCGCCCTTCGGCCCGGCCCAGCGTTCCCACAGGCCGGCGAAGGCGAAGGGCGCGCGGTCGCGGCGGCGGATGGCGTAGCCCTGCTTGCGCTTGCCTTCCGCCTTCCATTCATAGAATCCGTCCGCCGGCACGAGGCAGCGCCGCTTGCGGAACGCATCGCGGAAGGCCGGCTTTTCCGCCACCGATTCGGCGCGCGCGTTGATCATCCGCGCCCCGATGGACGGGTCGTCGGCCCAGAAGGGCACAAGGCCCCAGCGCAGCAGAACCATGTGCCGCCCGTCCTCGTCCCGCCGCACGGCGGGCACGTCCTGGGTCGGCGCGACGTTCCAGCGCGCCTTGAGATTCGGCCGTTCCGGGACGCCGAAGACCTTCTGAAGTTCCGAAACCGGCGTGGTGAGAAGCATGCGTCCGCACATGTTCCCGAATATGGCGCGTGCCGGACATCCGCGCCACCCTATCACCACGCCGGGGTTTCCCTGCGCAAAGCTTGGGCCTATCCTGTCCGGGTGCTCCATGGGACGAGAACGGGAAGAGCCAGCACCATGCAGAAGTTCGGAATCGGCCAGGCGGTCCCGCGCACCGAAGATGCCCGCCTGTTGACCGGCGGCGGCCGCTACACCGACGACGTGACGATGCCCGGCCAGACCTACGCCGTCTTCGTGCGCTCGCCCTACGCGCACGCCGCGATCCGCGGCATCGATCCGGCGGACGCCGCCGGCCAGCCCGGCGTGCTCGGCGTCTTCACCGTGGCGGATCTGGAGGCCGACGGCATCGCCCCCCTGCCCTGCATGGCCGGACTGAAGCAGCGCGACGGCTCTCCCTACGTCGCCCCACCGCGCCCGGCGCTGGCCAAGGGCCGCGTGCGCCACGTCGGCGACCCGGTCGCCGTGGTGGTGGCCGAGACTCTCGAAGCCGCCCGCGACGCGGCTGAACTGGTCATGGTGGATTACGACGATCTGCCCTCCATCACCGGCACGCGCGAGGCGCTGGACCCCGGCCGCCCGCTGGTCTGGGACGAGGCGCCGAACAACCTCTGCTTCGACTGGGACCAGGGCGACGAATCGGTCGTCGAGGAGGCGCTGTCCAAGGCCGCCCGCGTTGTCGAGCTGGAAATCGTCAACAACCGGGTCGTGCCCAGCCCCATGGAGGGCCGCGCCTGCCTCGCCGCGGTGGAGGCGGACACCGGGCGCCTCGTCATCCACGTCACCAGCCAGGGCGTGCACGGCCTGCGCAAGCAGTTCGCCACCCTGTTCAACCTGCCGGAAAGCCAGTTCCGCGTCGTCACCACCGACGTCGGCGGCGGCTTCGGCATGAAGATCTTCAACTACCCCGAATACATGGTCTGCCTGTTCGCCGCCCGCCGGCTGAACCGCCCGGTCAAATGGACGGCCGAGCGGACGGAGGGCTTCATCAGCGACGACCACGGCCGCGACCACGTCAGCCGCGCCCGCCTCGCGCTGGACGCCGACGGGCATTTCCTCGGCCTGCGCGTGGACACGGTGGCCAACCTCGGCGCCTATCTGTCGAACTACGGCCCCTTCATCCCGACCGACGCCGGTTCGGCGATGCTGGTCGGCTCCTACAAGACGCCGGCCGTCTATGTCCGCGTGAAGGGCGTCTTCACCAACACCCAGCCGGTGGACGCCTATCGCGGCGCCGGCCGTCCGGAGGCCGCCTATCTGCTGGAACGGCTGATCGACCACGCCGGCCGCGTCACCGGGCTTGGGCCTGCGGAAATCCGGCGGCGCAACTTCATCCCGGCAGAATCCATGCCCTACGCCACGCCGATGGGGCAGGTCTACGACACCGGCGAATTCGCCCGGAATCTTGAGGACGGCCTTGCGCTGGCGGCGTTCGATGCGCTGCCCGCCCGCAAGGCGGAGGCCAAGGCGCGCGGCAGGCTGCGCGGCGCCGGCATCTCCACCTACATCGAGGCCTGCGCGGGCGGCGGGCCGGAGCAGGCGACCGTGCAGGTCAACGGCGACGGCCGCATCGTGCTGATGATCGGCACCCAGACCAACGGCCAGGGCCACGAGACCGCCTACAAGCAGATCCTGGCCACCCGCCTCGGCGTTCCGCCGGAGGATGTGGAGGTCATCCAGGGCGACACCGACCGCGTCAAATGGGGCAGCGGCACTGGCGGTTCCCGCTCGGTCCCCGTGGGCGGCGCGGCGCTGGCCGAGAGCGCGTCCCGCGTCGTCACCAAGGCGACCGACGTGGCCGCCGACCTGCTGGAAGCCGCCGCCGTGGACGTGGAGTTCAAGGAGGGTGTCTTCAGCGTCGTCGGCACCGACCGCAGCGTCTCCTTCAAGGAGGTCGCCGCGAAGGCGGCTGCTGATGGCGACGGCATCGCCTTTTCCGAGATGGCGCGCTGGACCCCGCCGGCCAACACCTTCCCCAACGGCTGCCACATCGCAGAGGTCGAGATCGATCCCGACACCGGCGTGGTGGAGGTGGTGAACTACAGCGTCGTGGACGACTTCGGCACGGTGGTGAACCCCATGCTGGTGATCGGGCAGGTGCACGGCGGCATCGCCCAGGGCATCGGGCAGGCGCTGCAGGAGCGCGTGGTGTTCGATCCGGACAGCGGGCAGCTTCTGACCGGCTCCTTCATGGACTACCAAATGCCGCGCGCGCTGGACATTCCGCCGATCCAGGTGAAGCTGAACTGCGTGCCCAGCACGACCAACGCGCTCGGCATGAAGGGCGCGGGCGAGGCCGGGGCCATCGGCGCGCCGCCCGCCGTCATCAACGCCATCGTGGACGCGCTGTCCGACTACGGCATCCAGCATGTGGACATGCCCGCCACGCC
>JAEZID010000024.1 GCA_023416195.1 Pseudomonadota bacterium
CACGCCGACGCGCTGGCCCGCGCGCTGGCGGCGGTCATCAATCTGCTGGACCCCGACGCCGTCGTGGTGGGCGGAGGCTTGTCGAACCTGCCGGGCCTGTATGAGGCGGTGCCGGCCCTGTGGGGCAACTGGGCGCTCGGCCCGGCGCCGCGCACGCGCTTCGTCCGCGCCCGGCATGGGGCGGAAAGCGGCATGCGCGGCGCGGCGTGGCTGTGGCCGCCGGACGCCCGGTAGCGCGTTGTGGCGAGTTGGCGCGGCTCTTGCTCCGGTTGCCGTCAATCAACGAGGAGCAGGGTCATGATTCGCAGAAAGATTGGAGTGCGCGCCGGAGCAAACACGGCGTCGTTGCATTTTGCAAATCGAAATGCATATCTGGGTATGGGCATTTCGCAGCGTGCGCGATCCGCGAGCGCCGCCGGCACGGCGCGGCATCTGGAGCAGGCCTGCGTCCGGCTTCAGGACGCGACGGACGAGCTGGAAACCGCCTTGTCCGCCATTCCGTCGCCCGATGGGCGGGCCGACCTGCACGAGGCCATCGGGTCCATCATGGAAACGCTTCGGTTGATCGCGGCGGCGCACGCCCGGCTGGAGCGCCCGCAGCCCGATTTTCCGGCGGCGGCCGAGTAAGCCCCCGAACACTGCCGAATTGGCGACGCCGAAACGCGAAAGGGCGGCTCCGGTCGGGAGCCGCCCTTTCGGCGTTGCATGTGTTCTAAAGACCGATCACTCGGAAATGGTCTGCCAGAAGAAGAACACGAGGGCGGCAACCATCAGCGCGATGTCCATGGGACTCTCCTCGATCCAGGTTCGGACGCCTCTATACGACAGTTTTGCGCGCGCGTGCAGCGATTCTGTTTACGGGACTGCCATTTTTCCGGCGATCCAGGTGGCGCGGACCTCCAGCCCCTCGTCCAGATGCACGAGGTCGGCGGCCAGCCCCGGCCGGATGCGCCCGCGTGTTCCGGAAAAGCCCATGAAGTCCGCCGGATAGGCCGACGCCATGCGCAGCGCCTCGTCCAGCGGAATGCCGATCCGCGTGACGCAGTTGCGCACCGCCGTCGCCATGTCGAGCGCGGAACCGGCCAGCGTGCCGTCGTCGGTGACACAGCGCCCGTCCTCCACCCGGATTGTCCGACCGTAGAGCTGGAAGCCGCCCTCGGCCCCGGCCGGGAGCCCGACCGGCGGCATGGCGTCGGTGACCAGGAACAGCGTGCCGCGCGCCTTCGCCTTCCAGGCCAGCCGCACCGAGGTGTCGTGCACATGATGCCCGTCCACGATGATGCCGCAGCGGACCGAATCGTCCTCCAGCGCGGCGCCGACCATGCCCGGCTCGCGCGAGCCCAGTTGGCTCATGGCGTTGAACAGGTGGGTGACGCCGCCGATGCCCGCCGCAAAGCCGGCCCTGGCCTGCGCCCAGCCGGCGGCGGTGTGCCCGGCGGCGACCCGGATGCCGGCCTCCGCCAGCGCGCGGATCGACCCGGGCGGGACGGTCTCCGGGGCGAGGGTGACCAGCGCCGGCAACCCCGCCAGTCCTTCCAGCAAGGCGAGGTCGGCGGCGTCGGGCGGCGCGATGAAGCGGGCGTCGTGGACGCCGCGCCGCTCGGCGGTGATGTGCGGGCCTTCCAGATGGATGCCCAGCACGCCGGGCACGCCCTCGGCCATGGCGGCGCGGACGGCGGCCACGGCGGCGGCGCGCTTCGCCGCGTCGTCGGTGATGAAGGTCGGCAGAAGCCCGGTGGTGCCGAAGCGGCGGTGCGCCTCGGCGATGCGGCGCAGCGTCGCCACGTCCGGCGAATCGTTGAAGAGGGCTCCGCCGCCCCCGTTGACCTGAAGGTCGATGAAGCCGGGCGCCAGCACGCCGCCGCCGAGGTCGAGCGTTTCGGCGGCGTCGGGCACGTCGGCGCGCGCCACCACGTCCAGAACGGTGCCGCCGTCGATCAGCACGGCCGCTTCGGGCAGCACCGCGTCGCCGGTGTGGATCGTCGCGTTGATCAGCGCTTTCAAGGACTTGTTCCCCGACCGGAAGCTGTGGGCCGGCAGCTTAAGCGCCAAGCGGGTCCTGGACGCAAGGCAAAGCGCCGGGTCCTCCCCGCCTTCCGCTAAGGAGATAGTGGGGGACGCTGAAGAGGTATGCCCTTCGTCAGGGATTGCCAGAGGTAACGGGTTTCTGGCAGAAAAAAGGCCGCTGAAAACAGCGGCCTGAGTTTAGGGAGGAAACGCCCAAGAAGGGCGAAGCAGCAATCGCTTGCTGCACTGCAAAATTAACAAAATCTTAGGGGCGTGCAACCCCCAAGCGACGGCCCCTTCGCGGGGCCGAAGCTTTTTGGGGTGTACTGTTGCGCAGCAGCCACAATGTCTTTGGCAGTCTGCCCGGACCCACGGATGGCCCGGCCCGTTGTTCGTAATTGTACGAATGAAAGCGTTGGAGACCGGTACCTTGGCTGAGCCGATGGCGAACGGAAGGACAGACAAACCGTCCGCACTCGCGGATTTCGACGATTTCGCCGCACTCCTGGGCGACCGGCATCCGGCCGTCTTCCTCGATTATGACGGAACCCTGACGCCCATCGTGGAGCGCCCGGACCTTGCCGTTCTGGACGAGTCCGTCCGCGCGACGATCCGGCGGCTGGCGGCGCTGTGCCCGGTGGCGGTGGTCAGCGGCCGCGACCTGGACGACGTGGCGCGCCATGTCGGGCTGGACGAGCTGGTCTACGCCGGCAGTCATGGTTTCGACATTCGCGGCCCCAGCCTGCGCACCCAGATCGGCCTGGAGTACCTGAACGAGCTGGGCGGCGCGGAGGCTGAACTGAAGGCCCGCCTGTCCGGCCTGTCCGGCGTGCTGGTGGAGCGCAAGCGGTTCGCCGTCGCCGTGCACACCCGTCAGGCGGCCCCGGCGGACAAGCCGGCGGTGGCCGAGGCGGTGCGCAATGTCGCCGCCGATCACGCGCAGCTTCGCGTCACCGGCGGCAAGGAGATCCACGAATTGCGCCCGAACCTGCCCTGGGACAAGGGGCGGGCGGTGCTGGCCCTGCTCGACGCGCTGGGGCTGGCTGGGCCGGACACGGCGCCGCTCTACATCGGCGACGACGAGACCGACGAGGACGCCTTCCGCGCCCTGGCAGACCGCAACGGGGCCGGGCGTGAGGGGGCAGGGCGTGGAACCGGCATCCGGGTGATGGACCCGCCGAGCGTCACAGCCGCCGGCTGGAGCCTGAAGGACCCGGCCGAGACGGCGGCCTTTCTGGACCGTCTGGCCGACTGGCTGGCGGATTCGTGATTCATCGACGCTTTACCGGATCGGCGTAGACTCGGCGGGACCGACATGAGGAGTCCCTGCCATGGACATCAGCCCGACCGGCGCCCCGACGATGCCGATGCTGGGCCAGCCGCAGGCCAACGCGCTGGAAGGCATGGCGGACGCGCAGGCGCGCGTTCAGGACGCCACCAGCCAGCTGGCCGCCGGCAACCTCGACCCGGCGGTGGTGGTCAGCATCACCTCGGCGCAGATGGACTTCGCCGCCAACGCCAAGGTGATGCAGACGGCGCAGGAGAACACGAACCGTCTGCTCGACATGCTGGCGTGAGGCGGTTCAGTCCGCGACGGTGATCGTCGCGTTCACCGACCCGTCGGCGGCGATGGTCGTGTACTGGCCGCCGGCCTTGCGCACGGTGAAGCAGTTTTCCGTGCCGTGGATGCCGGGCCAGGTGGTGCAGTAGCCGGTGTCCGACAGGCGCCACGTCCCCGTGTCCTGGAAGTCGCCGCCGATCTCGGCGCTGCCGTCCGCCTTGAAGGTCAGCGTGTAGCTTTTCCCCTTCGGCGACTGGGCCTTCAGGGTCTTGCCGACCCAGGCGGCTTCGATCTGGGCGGGCGTCAGCAACTCGCCTTGCGGCAGCGTGGTCATCGTCGCCTCCAGGGAAAAGGTCATCACAGTGCGAGATACTGCCGCCGCGCGGCCTCGTCTTCCAGCAGGGCCTGCATCGGGCCGTCGAAGCGGATTCTGCCCTTTTCGATGACGCTGGCCCGGTCGGCGACGGCGGCGGCGAAGGACAGGTTCTGTTCGGACAGCAGGACCGACAGCCCCTCCGCCTTAAGCGCGCGGACCGCGTCGGCCATCTGCTGGACGATGCGCGGGGCCAGCCCCTCGGACGGTTCGTCCAGAAGCAGCAGCGACGGGTTGCCCATCAGCGTGCGGGCCAGCGTCAGCATCTGCTGCTCGCCGCCGCTCATCCGCCCGCCGCGCCGGCCGCTCATTTCGGCGAGGTTCGGGAAGAGGCGGTAAAGGCGTTCCGGCGTCCAGGCGGGCGCACCGGGGCGGGGCGGCTGGCGCCCGACCTCCAGATTTTCCTCGACGGTCAGTTCGGTGAAGACGCGCCGGTCCTCCGGCACGTAGCCCAGGCCCAGCCGCGCGATGCGGTGCGGGGGCAGGGCGGAGACGTCGCGGCCGTCGAAGGACACGCTGCCGGCGCGCGCGTCCATCAGGCCCATGATCGTCTTCATGGTGGTGGTCTTGCCGGCTCCGTTGCGGCCCATCAGCGCCACCACCTCGCCACGGCCGACGGTCAGGTCCACGCCCATCAGAATGTGCGCGCGGCCGTACCAGGCCTGGAGGTTCCGCACGGTCAGCAGCGGTTCGGTGTCGGGTGTTCGGGCGCTCATGCGGCGGTCCCCAGATAGACGGCCTGCACGCGCTCGTCGGCGCGCACGGCCTCGGGCGGTCCCTCGGCGATCAACTGGCCGCGGTCGAGCACGATGATCCGCGTCGCGTGGCCGAACACCACGTCCATGTCATGCTCGGTGAACAGCACGGCCAATCCACGCTCGCGCACCAGGGCGGAGGTCAGGGCCATCAGCTCCAGCCGTTCCGCCGGGGCCATGCCGGCGGTGGGCTCGTCCATCAGCAGGATCTTCGGGTCGCTGGCCAGCGCCATGGCGAGTTCCACCCGCTTCAGGTCGCCGTAGGCCAGCACGCCGCAGGGCCGGTCCGCCTGCGCGCCCATGCCGACGCGCTCCAGCAGGGCCTGCGCCTCGTCGCGGAACTCGCGGACCGCCGGCCGCCACAGGCCGAACAGGCGCCGGCGGCAGGACAGGAAGACCATCTGCACGTTCTCGCGCACGGTCATGGAGGCGAAGGTCGCGGTGATCTGGAAGGTGCGTCCGACGCCCAGCCGCCAGATGCGCCGGGGCGGCAGGCCCACAAGGTCCACGCCGTCCAGCCGCACCGTTCCCGAATCGGGGCGGAGCTGTCCGTTCAGCAGGTTGAAGCAGGTCGTCTTGCCGGCGCCGTTCGGGCCGATCAGCGCCAGAACCTCCCCCTGGGCGAGGCTGAAGGACACGCCGCGCACCGCCTTCACCCCGCCGAAGGAGCGTTGCAGGTTCTCGACGACGAGGCGGCTCATGCCTCCTTCCTCCGCATCCACAGGTCCCGGACGAAGCCGGCCACCCCCTTGGGGAAGGCCAGCACCAGCACAATGATGACGAGGCCCAGGACCAGCCGCCACCACTCGGTCAGGCTCATCACCTCGGTTTCCAGAAGGTGGAACAGCGCGGCCCCCACGACCGGCCCGCTCAGCGTCTGGATGCCGCCCATCAGCACCATGACCAGCGCGTCCACCGACATCGGCACGGCCATCAGCGTCGGGAACACACTGCCCTTGGAAAAGGCGTAGAGACCGCCGGCCAGACCCGCCGCCGACCCGGCCAGCGCGAAGGCGTACCACTGGTGCCGGCGCACGTCGATGCCCACCGACTCGGCCCGCAGCGCCGAGTCGCGCCCGGCGCGCAGCGTGTAGCCGAAGGGCGCGAAGGCCGCCCGGCGCAGCAGGAACAGCGTTCCGCCGGCCAGCGCCAGCGTCAGCAGATAATAGGCAGCCTTGCCCGACGCCCAGTCCGGCGGCCAGACGCCGAGGATGCCGTTGTCGCCGCCGGTGAAGCCGTACCACTGGAAGGCCACCGACCAGGCGATCTGCGCGAAGGCCAGCGTCAGCATGGCGAAATACAGCCCCGACCGCCGCACGCAGAACCAGCCGGCGATCAGCGCGCCGACTCCGGCCAGGACGGGGGCCGCCGCCAGCGCCAGCGGCATGGGCGCTGCCAGATGCTTGACCAGAAGCGCCGACCCGTAGGCGCCCAACCCGAAATAGGCGGCGTGCCCGAAGGAGACCAACCCGCCGAGCCCGATCAGCAGATGCAGGCTGGCGGCCATCAGCGCCAGGATGACCACCTCGGTCAGCACGATCAGCGCGTAGTCGCCGGCCACCAGCGGAACCAGCGCCAGCAGCAGGAGGAGCAGGGCAGGGACCCAGCGCCCCAGCCCCGTCGCCAGGACCAGCGGCGGGCCGGGGCTGGCCGCCGTGGGCGGCGCCTCCTCCTTGCGGCCGAGCAGGCCGTAGGGGCGGATGACCAGCACCACCGCCATGAACAGGAAGACGAGCACCAGCGTGATCTGCGGGAAGACCAGGATGCCGAAGGCCTGCAACTGCCCGATCAGCAGCGAGGCGACGAAGGCGCCGATCAGGCTGCCCATGCCGCCGACCACGACGACCACGAAGGCTTCGACCACGATGGACATGTCCATGTGCAGGTTCACCGCCTCGCGCGGGACCTGCAAGGCGCCGCCCAGACCGGCCAGCGCGGAACCGAGGAACAGCACGCCGGTGAACAGCTTGGCCGGATCGACGCCCAGCGCCGCCGCCATCTCCCGGTCCTGCGTCGCCGCGCGGACCAGCGTGCCCCAGCGCGTGCGGTTGAACAGCAGCCACAGCAGGCCGAGAACCAGCGGCCCCAGGCCGATCAGCACCAGATCGTAGAGCGGGAAGGGCTGGTCGAGAATGTCCACCGAACCTTTCAGGCCGGCTGCGCGGCGGCCCAGCAGATCCTCCGACCCCCAGGCGTAGGAGGCCGCGTCCTGGATCACCAGCACGACGCCGAAGGTGGCGAGCAGCTGGAACAGCTCCGGCGAGCGGTAGAGGCGGCGCAAGAGCCCGACCTCCATCAGGGCGCCCAGCGCCCCGACCGCCAGCGAGGCCAGCGCGACACCGCCCCAGAAGCCCAGCGGCGTGGTCCCCCAGCGCTCGATCAGGCTCCAGCCCAGATAGGCGCCCAGCATGTAGAAGGAGCCGTGCGCGAAATTCACGATCCGCGTCACGCCGAACACGATGGTCAGACCCGACGACACCAGGAACAGCGTCGCCGCCGCCGCAAGGCCGCTCAGGAACTGGACGAGGTAGAAGGACATCGTTTCCCCTGCGCCTCTCTTCGGTGGAGGCGCTCGCCCCCTCCCCAACCCTCCCCCGCTTTCCGGGAGAGGGAGCTAGTTTGCCCTCTCCCGCGAAGCGGGGGAGGGACCCACGGCGCAAGCCGTGGGAGGGAGGGGGCTCCCTTTCGCTGTTCCGTCACTCCGGCCGCATCTTGCGGACGGCGTCGTCGGACGGCAGGTAGTCGGCGCCGTCCGCGTAGCGCCAGTCCTTCATGGTGCCGCGCCCGTCCTTCACGGTGGTCTTGCCGACATAGGCGCCCATGGTCGCCTGATGGTCCGACGCGCGGAAGGTGATCGGGCCGAAGGGGCTGGTCAGTTGCAGGCCCGACAGCGCGTCCACCACGTTTTCCGGATCGGTCGAGCCGGCCTTTTCGATGGCGGCGGCGATGGCCTTGAAGGTGGCGTAGCCGACGACCGAGCCCTGGCGCGGGAAGTCGTTGAATCGCTTCTGGTACGCGTCGCGGAAGGCCTTGTGCTCCGGCGTCTCGATCTGCTCGTGGGGGTAGCCGGTGACGATCCAGCCCTCGGGCGCCTCGTCCTTCATCGGCTCCAGATACTCCGGCTCGCCGGTCAGCAGGCTGACCACTGCGCGGTTGCGGAACAGGCCGCGCCCCTCGCCCTCGCGCACGAACTTGGCGAGGTCGGCGCCGAAGGTGACGTTGAAGATCGCGTCGGGCTTCGCGGCCGCCAGAGCCTGCACGGTCGGGCCGGCCTCCAGCTTGCCCTGGGCGGGCCACTGCTCGGCCACGAACTCCACGTCCGGGCGCTTTTCCTTCAGCAGCTGCTTGAACCAGCTCACCGCCGACTGGCCGTATTCATAGTTCGGCGCCACCGTGGCCCAGCGCTTGGCCGGCAGCTTGGCCGCCTCCTCCACCAGCATGGAGGCCTGCATGTAGGTGCTGGGGCGCAGGCGGAAGGTGTAGCGGTTGCCCTTGGTCCAGGTGATGGCGTCGGTCAGCGGCTCGGCCGCCACGAAGGGCACCTTGTTGCGCGCCGCGAAATCCGCCACCGCGAGGCCGACGTGCGAGAAGTAGGTGCCGGCCAGCAGCTCCACCTTCTCGTTGCTGAGAAGCTCCTGCGCGACGCGCACGGCGTCGTCGGGCTTGCCGGCGTCGTCGCGCGAGACGACCTCCAGCGTGCGCCCGCCGAGCAGCCCGCCCGCCGCGTTCACCTCCTCCACCGCGAGCTGCCAGCCCTGACGATAGGGAATCGTGAAGGCGGGCAGGCCGGTGTAGCTGTTCACCTCGCCGATTCGGATCGGTTGGGATTGCGCGACGGCCGGCGTGAAGACGGTCTGGGCGGCGGCGATGAGCGCGACGGAGCCCAGCAGAGAAAGAGTCTGGCGGCGGTTCATGGTCCTGCGTTTACCCGGTGCGGCGGTTGGCGGAACGGTCGGTGCAACCATGGGCAACGGCTGCCCGAGGCGTGCGGCTGCGCGAACGCATGGCTGCGTTCATAGCAAACCCACGACAAAAGTCACCGTTCCGTTGCGCCGCGTCCACCGCGGCCGGGGCTACATCAGGCGCGCGAGCAGCCCCAGAAACGTGCTGCGCTCGTCCGTCGACAGGGGCTCCAGCGTCCGGTCGTGCGCCGCCGCGGCGTTGGCCAGAAGGGAGCTGACCAGCGATTGCCCCGTGCGGGTCAGGCGGACGCTGGTGCGGCGCCGGTCCTGCGGGTCGGGGTGGCGCTCCACCAGATTGCGTTCGACAAGGCGCAGGATGACACCCTGCGTCGTCGCCGGATCCATGTAGGTCAGTCGCCCCAGCTGGTTCTGCGACAGGGCGCCCTCGTTGCGCAACGTCACCATCGCGGCCCACTGGGTGGGGGTCAGCTGGGCGTTGCCGATCGTATCCAGAAAAATGGATGAAGCGCGTTGGTGGGCTCGGCGCAGGCGGTAGTGCACCTGTTCGGAGAGCGTGTAGTCGTCGGGCGGCGTACGGCCGATATCGTCCATGAGCGCACACAAGCGTTGCAATGTCCGCCTTCGTTCCGGGAAAAGGCGAGCGGGCTCCGGAGCGTCGCACCCGGCTGCTTGCGCAAAAAAACTCAAGCATTCCGTCGAGTTTGCGCAAAAAGTGGTACGCCCCGAAATCAGCCTAGGTACGCAATCGGAGACAGGCAACGGCCATCGCTGCGGCATAGAGCCACAGTTGTTTGTGTTCACGGTTTAATAACCTAAAGCATTCGTTACCGTGACGCGCTGCAAATCCGGAACAGTCGATGGCTCGTATACCAGTTGGTCTCTATAGCCGTGTGAACGCCTCCTTGGTCCTACCAAGGGACATGGCCGCACTTCAATTAGGGATTCTGCTTAGGTGGGTAGGTGTTCGGGGGTGGAGTCTTTTCGCGCTCGGATTTCGGCGCGTCGCCGTCCGGCGCCGGCACGCCGCCGGGTGTGTATGAGGGCATATGGTCGTCGGCCGGGCGTTTCGGTGATTTGGGCGGTGGAGGCGTGTCCAGATGCTTGGTCATAACAGCCTCTTCGGCGGTTGACGGCGGGTTCCCTGTGAACGGACGCTCCGCCCGCCGGTTCCCCGCGGTCGGGCCGGCGTCCGGAGTCGCGCCCGGCCCGTCGGCGCATTCCGCCCGGCCTGTCTCAGAGTTCTATGACCTTCGCCATAATTGTTCGGGGGCAAATCGATGAGGCGCGCGTCCGGCGCAAGTCTTGTTGCGCCAACAACACACGGACGCGTAAAAACCGGGGCTGGCCGGCTTCACTGTTGCATTGGAACCACGCCGTGAGTTGACTTTGCGGCGACTGCCCGCTTCATCTGGAGCGGCGATTGCACAATTCGCCGGCCGTTCGGCCATTTTCGACCGATTTGAGCCCTTTGATTTCAGCCTTGCGCGGTGACCCATGAAGTCCAGCTCCCTGTCCACCCTCGCCCTCGCGCTCACGTCCACGGTGCTGACCGCACTGCCGGCGTCCGTGCCCGCGAACGCACAGGAACTGCAGCGCGGTGAAACCGTGCTTGAGCGCCGCCGTCCGGAGGTCGAGCAGCTCGGCGTCCGCGCCGGCTCGTTCCGCATCCTGCCGCGCATCGAAACGGGCTTCACCCACGAGAGCAACGTCTTCGCGACCGAGAACAACAAGCGCGACGACACCATCTGGGTGACCTCGCCGCGCCTGGACGTCCGTTCGGACTTCAACAACCACGCGCTGAACTTCTCGGGCGCCGCGAACTTCGGCCGCTACTTCGATTACAAGAGCGAGAACTACACCGACTACCGCCTCCAGGCCGACGGGCGTTACGACCTGTCCCGCAACGGCTCGATCGACGCGCTGGTGTTCAACCGCCGCGACCATGAGGGCCGGTCCGATCCGGACGTGTCCACGGGGGCGCTGCTGTCGCCCACCACCTACGCGGAGCCGGTGGTCTACTACACCAGCGGCGCCGAGGCGGGCTACACGCAGCGTTTCAACCGCATCCGCGCGCGCCTGTCGGGCCTTGCCCACTACACAACCTACGAGGACACCCGCTTGGTCAACGGCACCAAGCCCTCGCAGGAGGACCGTGACCGTTGGGACTACGCCGGCACCGCCCGCGTCGGCTACGAGTTCATCGACGGCTACGAGACCTTCATCCAGGGCACCTATTCCTGGACCCGCTACCGGCTGGACCGCGACTTCGGCGGCGTCAACCGCGACTCCGACGGCTACGAGGTCGTGGCCGGCGTCTCGACCGACCTGACCGGCCTGATCACCGGCGAGTTCTACCTGGGCTATCTGGCCAAGAACTACGACGATCCGCAGCTGAAGGACTTCGACGGCCTGGCCATCGGCGGCCGGGTGAACTGGGCCGTGACGCAGCTGACCTCGGTCACCGGCTCGATCAGCCGCCGCATCCGCGAGACGACCTTCAGCCGTGGCGGGCAGCTCGCCTCCAGCTACGACCGCACGATCGCCGCCATCGGCGTGGATCACGAACTGCTGCGCACCCTGCTGCTGAACGGCCGCGTCCAGTGGCGGCAGGACGACTTCAACGGCGTGGACCGCACCGACAACGTCTACACTCTGGGCGCCGGCGCCACCTATCAGATGAACCGCTATCTGTTCCTGAGCGGCGGCTACACTTACGAAAAGCGTAATTCGAACCTCAGTGGCTTCGATTTCTCGGATAACCTTGTCTATCTGCGCCTCGGCGCACAGATGTAATACAAGTTACCGAGTTTCGGCAAAAAGGGCGTCTGTCGGCCGACAGACGCCTTTTTTGTGTTTTTGGCTATACGGGTGCACGAAATCTTTTCCCCCGTTGGCGTTACTTCCTCTCCACTTTTTCCCAAGCGCGTGTGAGTTGCTAGTCTCCCTCCGAGACCGCTGGGGGCCGGACTGTTCGCGAGGGGACGCCCGCCCCGTTGTCCTCACGAGCAAGGAAGGGTTTGGGATGAATCGACGTCATATGTTCCGCGCACTCGGGCTGACCGTGATCGCCGCCGCCGCGATGGCCGGCTGCGCCGGCATGGACGCGCCGCCCGAGTCGACTCCGGTCGCCGAGATGACCGACTACAAGCTGGGTTCCGGCGACGCGCTGCGCGTCATTGTCTTCGGCGAGGAGCAGCTGTCGGGCGAATTCCGCGTCGACGGCTCGGGCAAGGTCGCCATGCCGCTGATCGGCGAGGTGCCGGCCAAGAACCGCACGGCGCGCGATCTGGAGGCCGACATCACCCGCCGCCTGTCGCAGGGTTACGTCCGGGACGCCAAGGTCAGCGTCGAGGTGATGAACCACCGCCCCTTCTTCATCCTGGGCGAGGTGCGCAACCCCGGCCAGTATCAGTACGTCAACGGCATGACTGCGCTGTCGGCCGTCGCCATGGCCGGCGGCTACACCTATCGCGCCAAGGAAGAGTATGTGCTGATCACCCGCGGCAGCGATCCGAAGAAGGAACTCCGCAAGGCCCCGATCACCACGCCGGTCATGCCGGACGACGTGGTCCGCGTCCCCGAGCGGTATTTCTGATCGCCTGAAAGCCGGTCCGGCGGCGAAGGCCCCCTCTCCCGAAGTGGGAGAGGGGGCCTTCGCCTTTGTGCATCCCGTGTCCTTACTCGTCCCGCTTGGCGCGGGAACCGTAATCGCCCTTCATGAACGCATCGTCGCCCTTGGCGTGGCCGGGCGGGGTGCGCCGGTCCTTCGGGACCTCCCGCTCGACGGCCATCTCGGGCGGGGAGCGGGTGCCGGCGGCTTCGTCGTCGGTGCCCAGCGGGGCTGCGGCGGGGTCGGCGGCCGGCACCTTGTCGCCGGTCAGCCCACGGTCGGTGGCGTCGCGCAGGCGCTGGGCCGCCGCGTTCGGCGGCGGGACGGATTTGTCGGTGTGATCGGCCATGCGGGAACCTCGGCGGGTAATTCGGTTGCGGATGCTCGTCCGCACCAACCCGTGGCGCCCTGGTCTGGTTCCCCCTTTCCGAAGGGGGAATGGTGCCGGTTGCAGGGCTCGAACCCGCGACCTTCGGTTTACAAAACCGCTGCTCTACCAACTGAGCTAAACCGGCGCGCCCCTTGCGGCGGGCGCATACACTAGCGTCCCGCGCCGCGCGGGACAAGCGGCACCTGCGCCTTCGGTCGCGCGGCGAAGGATGCGGTGACTCACCGCAGCCGCGCGACCTCGTACAGCGCCACGGCGGCGGCGTTGGACACGTTCAGGCTGCCGACCGGCCCCTGGGTCGGCAGGCGCGCGATCACGTCGCACCGCTCCATGGTCAGGCGGCGCAGGCCGCTGCCCTCCGCGCCCATGACCAGGGCCGTGCGGCCGGTCAGGTTGCATTGCGCCAGTGTCTGAGCCCCCGACTCGGCGAGGCCGACGCTCCAGAACCCCGCCTCCTGCAATTCGCCGAGCGCGCGGGCGAGGTTGGTGACGCGGACCAGCGGCACGACTTCCAGCGCGCCTGACGCGCTCTTGGCCAGCACGCCGGTGGTCTCCGGCGCGTGCCGCTCTGTCACCAGCACCGCCCTGGCCCCGAACGCGGCGGCGGAGCGCAGGATGGCCCCGACGTTGTGCGGGTCGGTCACCTGGTCGAGCACGACCACCAGGGCCGACGAATCGGACGCCGCCGCCGCGCAGACGTCCTCGATGCCGACCTCCGGCAGCGGGGCGACGTCCAGCGCGATCCCCTGATGGACCGCGCCGGGCGGCAGCATGCGGTCAAGGTCGACCCGTTCCACCCGCGTGACGCCGGGACGGTTCAGCCCCTTCGCCTTGGCTTCGGCCATCGCCGGTTCCATGGCCGCGCGGCCCGACTCGGTCACCAGCAGGCGGTGGACGCGCCGGTCCGGATTGACCCAGGCGGCGGCCGACGGGTGCAGGCCGTAGAGCCACACGCCCTGCGCGCCGCGCGGCATGGCCGCCCGCTCCTGGCGCGGTTCGCGGCGCTCCGCATCAAGGGAATCGCGGCGCTCCGCGCCGGAGGAACGGGAGGGGGAGGGCTTCTTCGAACGGGTCATGATGTCCGGCTGGCAGGGGAGGGGAGTGCGTCGAACCGCTTATTCACAGATTTCTGGTTTGGACTGCTTCAGACGTGTTGACAAGGCCCGAAAAATTCTCATAGTGCCGAACTCCGCGACGGGCCCAGCCCGAAGCGGATCGAGGAAGGGTGGCCGAGTGGTTAAAGGCAGCAGACTGTAAATCTGCCCGCGTCAGCGTACGCTGGTTCGAATCCAGCCCCTTCCACCACTACTTTCCACGGCTTGTCCGTGATCGCATTGCCCGGACAGTCGCGCCGGCGGGGCTTGAGTTAGGCGGGTGTAGCTCAATGGTAGAGCAGAAGCCTTCCAAGCTTACGACGGGGGTTCGATTCCCCTCACCCGCTCCAGCCCGCGCGCGAAATGGGATGTCGATCTCGGCCGGGCCATTGTGTGCGTCCGGAACGTCGGGAACGAAAGACCAAAGCGATGGCGAAGGCAAAGTTTGAGCGGAACAAGCCGCACTGCAACGTTGGCACGATCGGCCACGTCGACCACG
>JAEZID010000027.1 GCA_023416195.1 Pseudomonadota bacterium
GCCAATCCCCAAACCAGGAGACCGGTCCGCGTCGCGGCACCAAACACCGCCGCCTGCGCATCCCTTCTCACAACACGGTATCAACTTGTCCAAGAAACCGCAGCGCCCTTCCGGGAGCCGCATCGGCTGGCGTTCAGTCTCCGGTGTGGAGCGAAGCGCCGAGGCCGGCTTATCTAGAAGTTTTGACTTTCGATGTCAAGCGGTCATTTCTTCGTGACCGCCGTTTTCTACTGTGTCTCAGCTTCCGTTTCCCTTGCGGCGTCGCCGTTTCGTTGGCGGCCACCGCGTCGGGAGGCGGTATATAGGCCGATCGGCCGAGCCGCGCAACAGCTTTTTTCGGAAGAATGAACTTTTCCGGTCAGGGCTGCGCGGCGTCCGCCCGTCAGGTCATTTTGGACAGTTCCGCCGCGCGGGCGGAACGGGTGGCGGCGTGGTGGTCCTTGGCGAGCACGGTGTAGACCGCCGGCAGCACGAACAGCGTGAACAGCGTGCCGATCAGCATGCCGGCGACGATGACCAGGCCGATGGAGAAACGGCTGGCCGCCCCCGCCCCCGACGCCGTCAGCAGCGGCACGAGGCCCACCACCATCGCCGCCGTGGTCATCAGGATGGGGCGCAGGCGCACGCGGGCCGCGTGTTCGATGGCGGTGCGGCGGTCCACCCCCTCGTTGATCTGCATCTCGCGGGCGAACTCCACCAGCAGGATGCCGTGCTTGCTGATCAGGCCGATCAGGGTGACGAGGCCGACCTGGGTGTAGATGTTCATGGTCGACAGGCCGAAGAACAGCGGCAGCAGCGCGCCGCAGATGGACATCGGCACGGAGACCAGGATCACCAGCGGATCGCGCAGCGATTCGAACTGCGCGGCCAGCACCAGATAGATCACGATCAGCGCGAAGACGAAGGTCACCATCAGCTGGTTGCCCTCCGTCACGTACTGGCGCGATTCCGACAGGTAGGCGTGGTTGAAGCCGGCCGGCAGCTGGGTGCGCGCCTGCTCCTCCAGGAACTCCACCGCCTGCCCGATGGTGACGCCCGGCATCGGCACGGCGGAGAAGGTCGCCGAGGGAAGCTGGTTGTACTTGTTCAGCGCGTTCGGCTCCGTCGCCGTCTCGATGGACACGACGGTGGACAGCGGGATCTGCTCGCCGGTTCCGGTGGCGACGTAGAACTTGGCGAGATCCTCCGGGGTCAGGCGCTGGGACCGGGGGACCTGGGGAATGACCTCGTAGGAGCGGCCGTTCAGGTTGAAGCGGTTGACGTAGTTGCCGCCCGCCAGCACCGCCAGCGTGTCGCCGATGGACTGCATGGAAAGGCCGAGGTCCGCCGCCTTGGAGCGGTCGATCTTCAGGCGGATCACCGGGCTGTCGTATTGCAGGTCGCTGTCGGTGACGATGAACATGCCGCTCTTCGTCGCCGCGTCCTTGATGCGCTCCATGGCGTCGTAGATCGTGCGGTAGTCGGCGGTGCTGGAGATCACCATCTGCACCGGCAGGCCGCCGGTCGATCCGGGCAGCGCCGGCGGCGACACCAGGAAGACGTTGATGCCCGTGACCTTGTTCAGCTCAGCCTGGGCCAGCGGTTGCAGGTCCTTGGCCGACCGTTCGCGCTCGTCCCACGGCTTCAGGATCATGCCGGCGAAGCCCTGGTTCAGGGTCGGCATGCCGGTCAGCACGAAGCGGGTGTCGGTCTCCGGGAAGGACTTGAAGGTTTCGTCGATCTGCTTCCCGAAGCTGTCGATGTAGTCGAGGTTGGCGTATTGCGGCGCCTTGGAGATGCCGAACAGGATGCCCTGGTCCTCCTCCGGCGCCAGCTCCGCCATGGTGTTGGCGAACAGGTAGCCGACGCTCAGCAGGATGCCGAACGCGAACAGCAGGGTCGCGGCGCGGTAGTCCAGCATGCTGTCGAGGCGGCGGACGTACCAGCCGGCCAGCCGGTCGAAGCTGCGGTCCAGGAACGCCGCGAAGCGCCCCTGGTGGCCGGTGTCGGTCAGGATGACCGAGCACATCATCGGCGACAGGGTCAGCGCCACGATGCCGGACACGATCACCGCCCCGGCCAGGGTGAAGGCGAATTCCCGGAACAGAGCGCCGGTCAGGCCGCCCAGGAAGCCGATGGGGGCGTAGACGGCGGCGAGCGTGATGGTCATGGAGATGACCGGGCCGACGATCTCGCGCGCGCCGACGATGGCCGCCGCGACGGGGGATTTCCCCTCCTCCAGATGCCGGTGAACGTTCTCCACCACCACGATGGCGTCGTCCACGACAAGGCCGATGGCCAGCACCATCGCCAGCAGCGTCAGGAGATTCAGCGAGAAGCCCATCGCCAGCATGAAGGTGCAGGCGCCGATGATGGACAGCGGAATCGTCACCACCGGGATCAGCACCGACCGGAAGGACCCGAGGAACAGGAAGATCACCACGATGACGATGGCGACCGCCTCCAGCAGCGTCTTCACCACCTCGTCGATGGAAGACTGGATGAAGCGCGTGCTGTCGTAGACGATCTCCATCTGCATGCCCGGCGGCAGGTTGCGCCGCAGGTCCGGTTCCATCTTGCGGATGTCGGCGACGATGTTCAGCGGATTGCCGGTCGGGGTGGCGTCCACGCCGATGAAGATGGCCTGCTGGCCGTTCATCGCGACGCTGGCGTTGAAGCTCTGGGCGCCCAGCTCGACCGTGGCGATGTCGCGCATGCGGACCAGCGCGCCGTCCTTGGCCTTCACCACCATGTCGCGGAACTGCTCGACGTCGGTCAGGCCGGTGTTGGCGGCGACGTTGGTGATGACGAACACGCCCTTGGTCTGGCCGGGGGCCGACTGGTAGTTGTTCGCCGCGATGGCCGCCGACACGTCGCTCGGCGAGATGCCGCGCGCCGCCATCCGCACCGGGTCCAGCCACAGCCGCATGGCGAAGGTCTGGCCGCCCAGGATCTGCGCCCGCGCCACGCCTTCGACGGTCGAGAGGTTCGGCTGGATGACGCGCGTCAGATAGTCGGAGATCGCCGCCCCCGACAGCTCCGGGCTGGAGAAGCCCATGTAGAGGATCGAGGTCGTCTCGCCGGTCGATTTCAGAATGACCGGGTCGTTGGCCTCGCGCGGGAGCTGGTATTTCACCTGCTGCACCTTCGCCATCACGTCGGTCATCGCGACGTTGGGGTCGAAGTTCAGCCGGATGTAGGCGGTGACGACGCTCTGCCCCTGGGTCGAGGAGGAGGTCAGGTAGTCGATGCCCTCCGCCGTCGCCACCGCCTGCTCGATGGGCGTGGCGATAAAGCCCTGCATCAGGTCGGGCGAGGCGCCGGGATAGGAGGTGGTGACGGTGATGACCGTGTTCTGCAACTGCGGATACTGCCGGATCGGCAGCTCCAGCAGAGCCCGCAGCCCGACCAGCAGGATCAGAAGGCTGACCACCACGGCCAGGACCGGCCGGCGGATGAAGATGTCGGTGAAGGTCATGACGCCGGCCTCAGTTCTGCGGCAGGGTTTGCGGCGGGGTCAGCGGGTTGTTCTCCGCCGGCACCACGGCCGCGCCGTTGGCCAGCTTCAACTGGCCCGACACCACCACGCGGTCGCCAGGGTTCAGGCCGCTGCGGATCTCGACGCGGTTCGGCAGGCGGTCGCCGACCTTGACCGGCACGCGCTGGACCACCAGCCGGTCGGTGCCGTCCTCGCCCTTCTCATTCTTCGCGACGAAGACGCTGTCGCCATAGACGGTGTAGTCCACGGCGGTTTCCGGCACGGTCAGAGTGTTGGGCTGCGGCGGCAGGACCACGCGCACGTTGGCGAACATGCCCGGACGCAGAACCCGCTCGCGGTTGTCCAGCGTCGCTTGGACCTTGATGGCGCGGGTCTCGGCGCTGATCTGCGGCTCGATGGTGCCGATCGTCGCTTCGAAATCGCGGCCGGGGAAGGCGTCGGTGTTGATCAGCACCTTCTGGCCGACCGACAGCTGCGGCAGGGTCTGTTCGGGGAGCGTGAAGTTGACGTACAGCGCCGACAGGTCGGTCAGCGTCACGATGGTCGCGCCGGGATTGACGTAGTCGCCGACGTTGATCTGGCGGATGCCAAGCTCGCCGTCGAACGGCGCCTTGATCAGCTTCTGCCCGATCAGCGCCTGGGTGCGCTTCTGGTTCGCATTGATCTCGTCGAGCTGGGCCTGATACTGGTCCACGCTGCTCTGCGGCGTCGCCTGGCTGCGGCGCAGGTCGCGGGAACGTTCCAAATTCAGCTCCGCCAGACGGGCCTGGGCGCGCTGCGCCAGCAGGTCGGCCTGTTCGGTCGCGTCATTCAGCTGCACCAGCGGGTCGCCGGCCTTCACGCGCGCGCCCGATTCAAAGGAAATCTGCGTGACCCGGCCGGCCACCTCCGGCGCGACCGTCACCTGCCGGGACGCGGTCAGCGTGCCGATGGCGGTCAGGTACTTGGGCACCGACTGCACCGTCGCCTCGGCCAGCGCCACCGGGGTCGGCGGCGGCTTGTTGTTGGCGAAGAAGTCGGAAATCGCCTTGGACCGGAAGGCGTTGAAGCCGTAGAGCGCGCCGCCGAGCAGGGCGAGGATCACGACGGTGACGATCAGGCGGATGACCAGCCCCCGCCGGCTGGGCGGGCGGCGGTCCATCGGCGCGGCCGGTCCGCCCCCCTGCGGCCCGGATTCATGAGCGGCCGCCGGATGGCCGAACGACGTTTCGGTCTTGGAATTGTTGTCCAGCATGACGGTCGGCTACTCCGGTTTTCGGCAATCGCGTTGTGGCGAATGGTTGGTCGATGGGGTCTTATCAGCGTAGCGGAAACGGAACATCGGGAAACCGCGTGTCCCCTTCCTGGGCGGCGATGGCCTCGTCGCGCATCCCGAGCCCGCGCAGGATGAACCAGATGGCCTGACGCGCCAGATCCGGGCGTTCGCAGGAATAGGCGACGAGCGAACGCCCGGACAGGCAGACCGACGCCATCATGGTGCAGAGGTGATCGGCCAGCCACATCCCGGTGTCCGCCTCGACCGGCCCGCCCGCAAGGTCGCCGGCGGCTTCGGCGGCCCGGATGGAGGCGGCGAAGGTCGGGTGGAAACGTTCACGCAGGCCATCGTAGACGGCGCGCATGAGGTCCCCGTCCTCCAGCAGCCCGTACAGCGCGAGGCGATGGCGGGCCTGTTCTTCCGGAACGGCCGGCACCTCCAGCACGAAGTACGAGACCAGAGCCTGGACGAGCTGCACCAACGTCGCGGTGGACGGCGGCAGCGCGAGAAGACGGGCGTATTCGGGGTCGCCGTCGATGCAGCCCAGGAAGATCGCCTCGTAAAGCGAGGTCTTGGACGGGAAATGCTTGAAGATCAGGGCTTCCGACACGCCGGCGGCCTGCGCGATCTCCCTGGTCGTGGTCGCGGCGAAGCCCTTGCGCGCGAACAGCGGCAGCGCGGCGTCGAGGATCGCCCTTCGGCGGGTCGAACTGTCGAGACGGGGAGGCATGTACGCGGCACCGGCCTTCTATAAGTGAGCACTTACTTACCCACTCCCGGCCGGAATTTAACGTTGAGGCGGCCGCATGTCCATCAACTTTGTCACGGGTTTTTCGTGGGGACTTTTGGGATGCCCCATCCAAGACACTCCATAACGGCAACGTCTGGAAGCCGACGGCCGGTGTCCCATATCCGTCTCTCATGGCGTCCCGCTCCGAAGGCCGCCGGCACCGACCAGGCGGGACCAAACGTGGAGCACGCGGCCCCCATGGCAAGCCCCGAAGCCGTGGTTGGTCTTTTTGCCGCCGCCTCGCGAACGGCCGCCGCCAGACCCGACCGCCGCCCAGTGTCCCAAGAATGTCTCAGGCCAAGCTTCGGCTTCGCCTTTGCCCGACAGGCATCCTGTGTTATTCCCCCAGGCCTTCCGAAGGGGGCCCATATGCCACGCAGAACCAGCGCCGTTGAACACCGTGAACCCGAAGCCCAGAACGACGATGCTCCCGACGCCGTCGATGTGCACGTCGGCGCGCGGGTCCGCCTGCGCCGCACGTTGCTGGGCTTCAGCCAGGCCGCCTTGGGAGAAGCGCTCGGATTGACCTTCCAGCAGATCCAGAAATACGAACGGGGGGCCAACCGCATCTCGGCGTCGCGACTCTGGTCGATGGCCGAGGTTCTGGACGTGCCGGTGAGCTTCTTCTTCGACGACATGCCCGCCACCCTGCTGCAAGCCCGAGGCCATCCGGGCGCCGTTCCCGATGGCGGCGCAAGCGAATCGGCCGATGACGGCGTGATGACGAAACGGGAAACCCTGGAACTCGTCCGCGCCTATTACCGCATCGCCAATCCCAAGGTGCGCCGGCAGACCTACGACCTGTTCAAGGCGCTGGGCAACATGAGCGGAGAGAACAGCGCGGGGACGTGATATGCCGAATCGGCGAGACCGCTTTGTGCTGGTGGTGGAGGACGACCCGCGTGTGCGCGAACTCGCGGTCGAGCTGTTCCATGACCTGGACTTCGCCGTCTACGATGTCTACAGCGGCATCGAGGCTCTGCGCCTGCTCCGCGAGCGGGCGCACATCCGCTGCGTCTTCGCCGATGTCCGCATGCCCGGCATGAGCGGGACGGAGCTGGCCCGCGAGATCACCCGCCGGCGGCCCGACGTGAAGGTGGTGCTGACCTCCGGTTACGTGGACCGGGAGCAGGTGGCGGATTTTCCGTTCGTCCCCAAGCCTTGGCGCCGGGAGGAGGTCGCGGCGGCCTTCGCGCAATAGACCGAAAGCGGCGGCGGATAAGCGTGGCCACTGGCAAGTCGCGCGGCCACGCTCATCCGATGGCTTGCACTCTCGAAAACGCGAGAGCGCCGATGGTCACGCCGCCTTGGCCTGATCCATGGCGACGACCTCCAGGGACGGACCGTCCAGTTCGAAATACTTCTTCTTGTCGGGGTCCTCGGTGTCGCACTCGATGATCAGGCGGTACTTGTAGACGCCGGGCTCCAGTTCGGGGCGCAGCATGCCGGCCCAGTAATAATAGACCGGCGTCCAGGGGCTGCGCATCGCGTCCGGCCCGCCGTAGACCTTCAGGTTGATGCAAAGCTGGTTGGAGCGCGCGGTGCCGTCGTCGTGCAGGAACACGATGTTGGAAATGCGGGCGAAGGGCGGCCAGGTGCCGTCGGGGCGCTTCTGCTGGTCCATGCAGTAGATCAGCCAGTTCAGCGCCTGCCCCTGCTGGCAGTAGGTGCGCAGGTTCGACGTGCCCTTGTTGGTGCTGGAGCCGCTGTTGTCCACCAGCGCGGCGTTGTTCTCCAGCGTGTCGGTGCGCACGGCCCCGGCCACGTCAATGACGGTGACGATGTTCAGCTGGGTGGCCGCCAGCATGATCGCCGGATTGCGGTCGGCGCCGTGCGACGCGCGCGTGTGCTTCTTGGTCATGCTGCGGTCTCCGAAGTCTCCGAGGTCTCCGTGCTTGTACGCTGCACCCCGTTCGCGTCGATCAGGCGGGAGGTGCGGTCCGTGCTCACGGTCTTGGTCTTGGTGCCGAGTTCGAAGGTGAGGCCATAGGACAGGTCGCCCACCGGCTTCTTCACCACACCGGTCCAATAGGAGACGTTGGTGCCGGGATAGGTGTTCTTCGTCACCTCGACGAATTCGGCCGGCACATCGACCGCGCTCAGCGCGGCGTAGGCCTCGCATTCGATGGGCACCACCGACCAGATGATCTGGTCCCCCGGTGCCACGGCGGTGGCGAGATGGCTGGTGTTCTGGTCGAGCGAACCGTGCAGCCGGTTGTTGTCGAACATGAAGAGGTGCCTGGTCAGCGAATCCGTCTCCAGCACGCTGACGACGTCGACGACCAGGCGGATGGTGATCTGTCTCATAGCACGCCTCCCGCGCAGATCGAGGCCGTCGGCGCCATGGGCAGCAGGCCCGGAGCGACGCAGCCGGTGAAACCATTGACGTTCAGGGCCTTGATCACGGTGATCGAGGACGTCTGGGTGAAGGTGCGCGGCACCCACAGGATGCGGCCCTTTTCCTCCACCGGCTCGTGCAGGACGACGTCCATGGTGTAGACGTGCCGCCCCACCTTGCTGGTGTCCACCGACGCGCTCCAGTACCAGCCCTCGGTGTAGACGTCGGGCGAGCCGTAGAGCGCCGGATACATCACCCCCTGGTCCACGGCCGGTCCGTAGATGTTGGTGACCACCGGCGGCAGGTTGCCGGCCGCCGCCAGGTCGAACTTGTCCACCGGGTCGCCGTGGCTGTTCATCACCGTGCCGTGCAGGGTCCGCACCTCGCCGTCGCGGTTGCGCACGTGCAGGGACGGCGCGCGATGCCCGCCCTCATGGTCGCCCAGCAGCTTGGCGATGGCGTTGGGCGTGCGCGCGGCCTTGACGGCGGTCAGCAGGCGGGCGTTGCTTTCCGCCGCGCGGTGGCGGTGGTGGAACGCGCGCGGCAGCGTGTTCGGCACGCCGGACACGCCGACGGTGATCCAGTTCAGCACGGCTTCCGCCGCCTGCGACCCGTCCGCGTTGTGCACGCCGATAACCTGGGTGGACAGTTCGTCGGACGCGCCGCCGGGAACGGCGAAGTTCTGCGTGTTGTCCACGACGTAGGCGTTGTTGTCGAGCGTGCCTTCGATCAGGGCCGCTTCGACGTCGATGATCGTGACGATGGAAATCTGCACCTTCGTCCCCTTCTCATAGCAATTCTGTGGAGGCGGGTCAGATGGCCGCGCCGGCCCCCTGGGCTGCCGAGGCGGCCTGGGCGGAAACCTGGGCGGCCAGCGGCGGCGCATAGACCAGCGCCGGGCCGTCGATGGTCAGCAGCCTGTTGATTCCCCCGCCGAAGCCGAGCGTCAGGCGGTAGGGATAGTCGGCGCCGGGGAGCAGCCCCCAGGGCGCGTAGCCTTCCCAGCGCCGCGCCCAGATCGGGTCCTGGCGCGGCGGCGTGGGAATCGTCGCCCCATCGGGCGGGTCGGCCGGATGCGGGCCGAAGGTCAGGCTGTCCAGCCAGACCGGCGTCTGCACGTCGATGGGCGCCAGCGACCAGCGCACCAGCTGGCCTGGATAGACGGGGCTGCGCAGTTGCGGCGTGCCGCGGCCGGCGCTGGTCACCGGGCTGTCGTCGTACAGGAAGACGGCCGCTTCGACCGGGCTGTCGACCAGCAAGGCGATCACATCCACGAAGATTTGTATGTTCAAGACGGACATCGAGCCTCCCTTTGCCTGGGCATCATGGTTCGCGACGGGTGTTGGACGGGAAATTCTCAGACTCGGTCGATGACGAGCGGCACCTTGCCCACCTCGGTGCGGACGAGGTCCGGGCCGCCGGGCTCGACGAGGCGGATGCCGAAGCTGTAGCCGGACCGGCGCAACGCGGCCTCGTTCGCTTCCAGCCCGTTGAAGACCGACAGCGAGCGGATCAGCCCGGCCATGACCAGCGGCGCCGACCCTTCCGGCCCCAGGCGGGCGGTCAGATGCGGGATCAGCATCTGCGCGCCCGGCACGCCGATCACCAGATGCAGCTCGCGGTTGGCGCGGTTGACCTGGAATTGCAGGTCCGTGGCGACCGCCTCGATGTCCAGCACCTGATGGCGGCGGAACTCCTCGACGATGCCGGCCAGCGCCTGCGGGGCGGCGTATTGGGAATCGCCGATGTGCATGAAGTCGCCGCTGCGCCCGGCGTATTCGAATTGCATGGCGTTCAGGCCGGCGTCCTTGCGGTCGGCGCGGCGGATCACCCGGTCGCCGACCTTGTAGCGCAGGCAGGGCGAGGCGTTGCCGAACAGGCGGGTGACGACCAGCTCGCCCTCCTCCCCTTCCCTCACCCAGCGGCCATCGGCATCGACGATCTCCACCAGATGCAGGCCGGGAACCGTGGTCAGCAGCGGGCTGTCCGCGTCCAGCTGCAATCCGATGGTTTCCGCCTGGGTGGCGGCGAAGTAGCTGAGGATCGACAGGTTCGGGTAGGCCGCCTTCAGATCGGCGCGCACCTTCGGCGTCAGGACGCCGCTGCCGTACAGCGCGACGCGGAAGCTCTCCCGCGCGTCCTGCGACAGGCCGTCCGCGAAGCTGGCGAGCAGCGCGATGCTCTGCGTGATGCCCATGATGGCCTTGGGGCCGGGGTAGGACATCATCAGCTGGAACACGTCCTTGCTCATCGGACCGGCGCCGATGTAGTTGACGCCGGGAATCTTCTGGAGCACGCCGCCGACCATCGTGCCGCTGCTCCACATCTGATAGTCGGCGAGCGTGGTCGCGACCCACTTGGCGCCGTCGCCCGGCAGGTGATGGGCCATCATGTGCCGGCCCATGAAGGCGCCGGCCCAGCCGTAGGTCTCCTGCAACTCGTCCAGCGGGTAGACGGTCTCCGACGGCTTGCCGGAGGACGTGCCGCCGCTCGCCACGATCTCGAACCCGCAGCGGTCGATGGGCACCACCATGCCGGGGCGGGTCTCCGTGAACAGCTCGCGGAAGCTGTCCTTGTCGGTGATCGGCAGGGCCTGGAAAGCCTCGAATCCGTCCACCGGCGCGTCGCCGACCGCGCCGTCGATGCGGGCGCGCCACAGCGGGTTGACGCGCGCGATCTCCACCAGCTGGCGCAGGCGGCGCTGCACCAGGGCGTCCCGCACGTCCGGCGGCATCGCGTCCACCGTGCGACCGAGCCGCTTCTCCGCGTCCCGCAGCACCGACAGGAAGGACGGCAGCGCCAGCACGTCATCGACGCCGCGGGGCTGCATCACCGTGTCCGGCATGACCGAAAGGGCAAGCTCCTGCCCGGAAAGATTTGCGTCCGCCTGCTGCGTCAGCATGTTTTTTCCACCGTCCAGATGTGAGGCTTGTTGTCGTTGCGCGTGCTCTCGCCGGCCCAGTCGCGGCGTATCTCGCGGGCGTGCCGGCGGATTTCGTTGGTCAGGGCGTCGATGTCGGACAGGCCGATCTGGTGGTTCATCATCACGATCCGCAGGACCGTCGAACCGTCCAGCTCCACCTTGGAGACGAAGTAGCGCCCTTCGGCGCGGATGCGGTCGCGCAGCGCCAGTTGCAGGGCGCTGAGCTGCGAGTCCGGCAGTCCGGCGGGCCGGTGCACGAAGCACAGGATGTTGGATTCCGGCTGGTGCAGGACCTCGAAGTCGGCCTGGGCGGCCAGATGGTCGTGCGCCCGCCGGGTGAGGTCGACCAGATAATCCAGCTTCTGTTCGAAGAAGCGCCGGCCGAACAGCGCCCAGACCAGCCACAGATTCAGGATGGCCGGCCGCTTGGTGCATTCGAAGTTCTTGATGCCGCTTTGAAAGCGGCTCATCTCGTCCTCGACGGGATCGAAAACGTAGCTGGCCTTTTCCGGGAAGGCGGCGCTGGCCGCCTCGGGGTCGCGGTAGAACAGCAGGGTGCACAGCGCCGGCACGAACAGGGTCTTGTGCGCGTCCAGGCAGAAGGAATCGGCCAGTTCCAGCCCCTTCAGGCGCGGGCGCAGCCGGTCGGAAACGAGCAGCGCGCCGTTGTGCGCGGCGTCCACGTGGAACCACGCATCGCGCCTGCGCGCCTCGGCGGCGAGTTCCTCCAGCGGGTCGATGGCGCCGACGGAGGTGGTGCCGGCCGCGCCGACGATGCAGAACACGTCCAGCCCGCGCGCCTTCGCCTCGTCCAGCGCCGCCACGGCGCCGTCGATGTCGATCTGCCGGCGGTCGTTCAGCGGCATGCGGACCACCTGATCGACACCCAGGCCGAGAATCCCGGCAAGCCGGCTGACCGAATAGTGCGATTCCGCGCCGAAGGCGATGGCCGGGCGCCCCCGCCCACGGCCCTCGCCGCTCACCCCGCCGGTCCAGCTGTCGCCCAGCTTGCGGTTGCGGGCCACCAGTACGGCGGTCATGTTGGCGAGCGACGCGCCGGAGGTGGTCACCATGTCGAACCGGCCGGTTTCCCACCCCAGCAGGCGACCGAATTCCTCGGCGATGAGCTTGTCCGCGACGTTCGCCAGCTGCCCGGCCTCGTAGTAGGAGGCGGGCTGCGGCGCCATGGCGCTGACCATGTCGAAGACGGCGGACACCGGCACGACGGACGAGAACTGCCGGGCCATGTAGCCCCGCGAATTCACCTTGATGCCCGTGCGGATGTAGAGGTCGAGGATGTCGGCGAAGCGCTTGGCGTCGAAGCTGTCCTTCGCCCCGACCATCAGAGCCCGCGCGGCGGCCAGCAGGGTGTTGGGCCGCTCCAGGACGACGCCTTGAATCTCGTCGCTTTCCAGCAGTTCGGAGAGCTTGCCGGCGGCGATGTCGACCGCCGTGCTGAAGCTCTCGACGTCAAAAGCACTCACGAACTCTTCGGCGGGCGACGAATTCATCGTGCCGATCGACAAAGGGCGAGGCCGCTTTGATAAGGAAGCAGTATACATAAGTATTATTCCTCACTCGTGACGAGCCATTGGCGCGGACCATATGGCACAGGAGTGAGCAGTTCAAGAATATGACGATTAATGGTTTCATATGTATTGGATCAACTGGAAATACATCCCTATATGACACAACATTAATGATTCATATCCTTGTTTGAACAAAATTTAATATCGGATGCGTCAAATCTGCATTCATAGGTATTGTTGAAGACGAATCTGTATTATTTTGGTTTTCTTGGGAGATAATTATAAATAAAAAGCAATTGCGACATACGGCCGCAATTGCTTCTGATTTCTCTTGTATGCAGGCCAGAGAAAAATCACACTCATTGGTGGATCTTTATCGAAGCCGCCGCGATCTGGCCGAGTTGCAGGGGACCTGACCGCCGCGCGGCGCGCGCGGACGGCGACGGCCGATGCCGCGAGGCTCTTCGAGCGGAAGGCTCCGCCCGAAGTCTCAGGCGATGTTCAAAACCGGGTCGAAAGCCGCCTCAGGCGCCGCTCACCGGCTTGCCGGTCACGCCCCAGCTTTCGGTGAAGTCGCGCACGCCGGGGATGGTCGCCATGTGGGCGTCCTTCACGTAGACGTACTGCTTGGGGCCGAGCTGGTACTCGGTCATGGTGATGCCCTTGGCGCGGCAGCGCTTGATCTCGTCCGGCCGGACGGGGCGGTCGGACACGACCATGTCGGGATGTTCCAGGCCCACCCCGCCACAGAAGGCGCGGAAACCGGGACCAGTGCCCTCGGCGACAAGGCGCGGCTTGGTGTCGGCCGAAGCACCGAAGCGTTCGGATGCCGTGCGGATCGGGCCTTCGCCGGACGGGCTGCCGACGATCCAGATGCCGCGCTCCTCCGGCGGGGGTTTCGGCACGGAAGGCGGCGGCGCACCCGGCGGCAGCCCGGCCGTCCGGCGCGGCTGATCGAATCCGGGAAATTGGCATCCGGCCAACGCAACCGCCAGGGCGAACAGAGCCGCTCCCTTTTTCACCCGCCCCGTCACGTCTCGATGGAACATTCATGCATCCCAATTCTGTTTGCGCTCCGGCCCCTTGAGGCGCTCAGAATGAAACGCTCAAGCCGGCCGAATGGCTCCGAGATAGGCGGCAAGCGCCCCTTCCAAAAGGCGCGGGGTGACCGGTTTATGGATCAGCCCCAACCCGTGCCGGGCGGCGTCGCGCTGGGGCTCCGGCCCGATCTCGCCGGTGATGATGACGCCGGGAACGGGCTTGCCGAACATCTCGCGGACGCCCACCACCGCCTCCGTCCCGACGCGGCCCTGTCGCAGGCGGTAATCGACCAGCACGATGTCGGGCGCCCGCTCCGCGGCGCGCAACCGGGCCAGCGCCTGATCGGTGCTGCCGGCGGTCAGCACGTCGAAGCCCCATTCGTGCAGCATGGTCGCCAGCCCCATCATGACGATGGCGTCGTCCTCCACCACCACGGCAAAACGCCGGTCCGGCGCCTCCTCCTCTTCCAGGACGGCCGGCGGCGGGGCGGGCGGCGGCACGGCCGCCGGTTCGCGGTGGCGCACCAGCGGCACGACGATGGAGAAGACCGACCCGCGCCCCGGATGGGAGGCGACCTCCACCGGATGGTCGAGCAGCCGCGACAGCCGCCGCACGATGGCGAGCCCCAGCCCGAGCCCCTGGTCGCGGTCCCGTTCCGAATTGCCGACCTGATGGAACTCCTCGAAGATGCGGCCCTGCTGTTCGGCGGCGATGCCGATGCCGGTGTCGTGCACCTCGATGCGCAGGCGTGTCCCCTGCTGGATGCATTCGACGCGGATCCAACCCTGTTCGGTGTAGCGGACGGCGTTCTCCACCAGATTGCGCAGCATCCGGCCGAGCAGGACGCGGTCGCTGCGCACGACGCCGGTGCAGGGAATGGCCTGCCACGTCAGCCCCTTCGCCTCGGCGACGGGGGCGTAGGCGGCGGTCAGTTCCCCGATCAGGTCGGCGGCGGCGAACTCCTCCAACTGCGGCGCGACGATGCCGGCGTCCAGGCGGGAGATGTCGAGCAGGCTGTCCAGCAGGTCCTTCAGCGTGTCCAGCCCCTGCTGCAACCGGTCGAGGACGTGCCGCCCCTGCCCGTCCCGCACATGGGCGCGCAAGGCGCCGGCGAACAGCAGGATCGACTGCATCGGCTGGCGCAGGTCGTGGCTGGCGGCGGCGAGGAAGCGGCCCTTGGAGCGGTCGGCCTCCTCCGCCACCTGCTGGGCGCGGCGGATGTCGTGCACGTCGACCGCCGTGCCGATCCAGGCGACGATCCGCCCGTTCTCGCGCATCGGAACCACCCGGCCGAGGTGCCAGCGCCATTCCCCATCGGCGCGCAGCACCCGCATTTCGTACTGGTACGGCTCCCCCACGGCGATGGCGTGCTCGCGGGCTTCCCGAATGCGTTGGCGGTCGTCCGGATGCACCTCGTTCCAGCGGGTCTCCTCGGTCGTTCCGCGGCCAGTGTAGGACCGCCACGCGGCGTTGAAGAAGGCGATGGAACCGTCCGGGCGGTTGATCCACATGAGCTGCGGGGCGTGGTCGATGAGAGACCGGAAGCGCGCCTCGCTGATCCGCAAGGCTTCCTCGGCGCGCTTGCGTTCGGTGATGTCGCGGGCCATGCCGGTCACGCCGACAATCGCACCGTGGGCGTTGCGCAGCGGCACGACGGCGATCATCAGGACACGGGTCCCGGCGCTTCCGGGAAACGGCAGTTCCTCCTCCGCCGTCTCCTCGCGCCCGCTTTCCATGACGCGGGCGCACATCGCGTTGAGACGGTCGCCGTGGGGCGGCGGGAACAGATCGTCGCCGCGCAGCCCCACCATCTCCTCCCGCTTGCGTTTGAACAGGCGGGCCAGGGCGGAGTTCACCAGCGTGAAGCGGTTCTTCCGATCCTTGGCAAAGATCGGATCGTTGGCGCTCTCCAGGATTCCATCCAGAAGGGCGAGGCTCTGCCGCAACTGCCCTTCGACGTCCGTGCCGAACTGCTGCGCCCGGCGACCCTCCAACTCGTCCATGGCGATGCGGGCGAATTCCCGGAGGTCCTCCGCGTCGTCGGGGCGGAAATCGGGGTGCGGCTTGGTGTCCAGGATGCAGAAGGTGCCGATCAGCAGCCCGTCCGGCGTCCTCAGCGGCGCCCCCGCGTAAAAGCGCAGGTGCGGCGGACCGACCACCAGTTCGCTGTCGGCGAAACGCTCGTCCTCACGCAGATCGGGGACCACCATCACCCGATCCTCCAGGATCGTGTAGGCGCAGAAGGACAGCCGCCGCTCGACGAAGGTTTCCTCCAGCCCGTAGCGGGCCTTGCACCACTGGCGCGTCTCGTCGATCAGGTTGACCAGCGTGATCGGCACCCCGAAATGCCGGGAGCCCAACCGCGCGAGGCGGTCGAACATGGGCTCCGGCGGCGTGTCGAGGACGCCATAGCCTTTGAGCCTGTCGATGCGGGCAGGCTCGTTCAACGGCCATGGCGGCAGGATGCTGTTCAATGTGGCCCCGTCTTCAGCAAACGACAGGCATTATTATAACAACAATAATGCAAGGCTGCGTGCGCCCATTTCGGGGCGTGGCGAGGCCTCTACCGAGCTATCGGTTCTGTTGATAACCTTGGTGGGTGGTGTTCTGTTTGGTGTTTCCTTGCTGATCCTGCTTATCGGGATTATCGGGCGCCGGCCGGTTGTTCGCGGCCTGGTCGTCGCGGGCCACCTGCGGGCTGCTTCCCGGCCCCTTGTCGCTGCGGCCTTCCGGTGGCACGGGCGGCATGGATTTGGACATTGAGCGATCCTTCCAGGGTTGTGGTCGTCCTCCCCCAACATGCGGGGAGCACCCCGGTTCCGCCCTGCCCGATCCAATTGCGCGCCCCGAATGTGGGCGGAAATGCGCCACCGACGCTCCCACATGGTTTACAAGACACGCCCGCCCACCCTTCGGAGCCGAGAATGCCCGACAGCATGCCGAACCACGAATCCGCCAGCTACCGCCTTGCCTTCGAGGACCGCGACTTCCTGCTCAGCGAACCGATGCGCGGGATGCGCTTCATGCTCGAATACGCCAAGCCGGAGCAGCACCTGAAGGCCTGGGGGGTCAGGACAACCATCGTGGTGTTCGGCAGCGCCCGCGTCCCCTCCCCCGAACTGTGCGAACGGATGCTGCGCGACGCCCGGACGCCGGAGGAGCGGCGGCGCGCCGAACTCCGCGCCAGGCAGGTCCCGTGGTACGAGGAGGCGCGCAAGTTCGGCCGCATCGTGTCGCAGCGTGGCGGCGCGCTGGCCCCGACGCCGGACGGGCAGCGCGACAACGTCATCGCCACCGGCGGCGGGCCGGGCCTGATGGAGGCCGCCAACCGCGGGGCGCAGGAGGTCGGCGCGCCCAGCATCGGCTTCAACATCAGCCTGCCTCACGAGCCCTACCCCAACCCCTACAGCACGCCGGACCTGACCTTCCGCTTCCATTACTTCGCCATCCGCAAGATGCATCTGGCGATGCGCGCCAACGGTCTGGCGATCTTCCCCGGCGGCTTCGGCACCTTCGACGAGGCGTTCGAGATCCTGAACCTGCGCAACACCAACAAGGCCTCGCCCCTGCCCATCGTGCTGGTCGGCCGCGACTACTGGAACGAGGTGGTGAACTTCCAGGCGCTGGCCGACCACGGCATGATCAGCCCCGGCGACCTCGACCTGTTCGACATCGTGGACACCGCCGAGGAGGCGTGGGAGAGCATGACCCGGCGCGGCCTGAAGCGCGGGCAGCCGCCGCTGGGTCCCGCCGGCACGGGCGTCTCGGCGGCCGAGGACGAATGATCCGGCGCGGGTCGTACGGCCCGTATCACTCCTGCGGGTCGGGGGGCGGTGCCCTCAGGATCTCCTCCACCCGCACATCGGCTTCCCGGCAGATGCGGGCGAGGCGGTCGGAGGGCAACTCGTCCGTCACGAAGGTGTGGACTTGCGAGATGTGGCCGATGCGGACCGGGGCGGTGCGTTCCAGCTTGCTGCGGTCGGCGACCAGGATGACGTGCCGGGCGTTCGCCATGATCGCCTGCGATACGCGCACCTCGCGGTAGTCGAAGTCGAGCAGCGCCCCGGTCTCGTCGATGGCCGAGGCGCCGACAACCGCGAAATCCACCATGAACTGGTTGAAGAAGTCGATGGCGGCCTCCCCCACGATGCCGCCGTCCGACCGCCGCACCACCCCGCCCGCCACGATCACCTCGATGTGCGGTTCCGGGCGCAGGATGTTGGCGACGTTGATGTTGTTGGTGATGACCACCAGCCCCGACCGGCCCTGAAGCGCGCGGGCGACCTCCTCCGTCGTCGTGCCGATGTTGATGAAGAGGGACGAGTTGTCGGGCACCAGCGCCGCCGCCCGTTCCCCGATCCCGCGCTTTTCATCCTGCGCGATCAGCCGGCGCGCCTCGTACCCCAAATTCTCGATGCCCGACCCGGCCACGGCGCCGCCGTGCACCCGCTGCAACAGGCGGCGGTCGCAGAGTTCGTTCAGGTCCTTTCGGATCGTCTGCGGCGTGACGGCGAAGCGGATCGCCAGATCCTCGACGACCACGCGGCCCTGCGACCGCGCGAGCGCCAGAATCTCCGACTGCCGGGGTGTCACCATGTCCATCGCGCGTCGAATCCCTTATCTCTACGCGGGTATTCAAGCAGCAGCGCAGGTTCGCGCGCAAGTTCATTCGAAAGCCGCATCCGAAGGTCCAGGTGGCCGTCGCGCTATTAGACATCGCATAAAACGCCGTCAGGCCAGCGCGGCCTCCACCGCCGCTTCGGCGTGGATGGTGGTGGTGTCGAACAGCGGCACCGGGCTGTCTTCCGGCCGCACCAACAGCATGATCTCCGTGCAGCCGAGGATGACCGCCTCCGCGCCCGCGTCCACGAGGCGGCCAATCACCCGCCGGTAGCGGTCCCGCGAGTCCGGACGCACGATGCCCCGGACCAGTTCCTCGTAGATGATCCGGTGAACCGCCGCGCGGTCGTCGGCGTCGGGGATCAGCACGTCGAGCCCGAAACGGTCGGCAAGGCGCCCCTTGTAGAAGTTCTGTTCCATGGTGAAGGCGGTGCCGAGCAGCCCGACCCGCCGCAGGCCGGCGGACCGGATGCGCGCGGCCGTCGGATCGGCGATGTGCAGCAGCGGAACGCCCACCGCCCCCGCCACGTCCTCCGCCATGCGGTGCATGGTGTTGGAGCAGATCAGCAGAAGGTCGGCGCCGCCGCGTTCCAGCCGCCCCGCCGCGTCGATCATCAGCCGCGTCGCCGCCGCCCAATCGCCGCCGGCCTGCAACGCCTCGATCTCCCCGAAATCGAAGGAGTACATCAGCGTCCTGGCGGAATGGACGCCGCCCAGCCGCTTCTGAGTCGTCCGGTTGATGATGCGGTAGTATTCGGTCGAGGATTCCCAGCTCAAACCGCCGATCAGCCCAATCAGACGCATGGCGCCTTCCTTTCGGTTCGAGGCCATTCCGGGGTCAGCTCCCCACCGTCGCGTCTACGCCATCAACTGTCCGCCGTTGACCTCGATCACCTGTCCGGTGATGTAGCCGCTGAGCGCGTTGGAGGCGAGGAACAGATACGCCCCGACGCAATCCTCCGCCGTCCCGAGCCGGCCCAGCGGGATGCGCGCCGCCGTGGCCGCCAGCTTCTCCGGGGAGGAATAGCGCTGGTGGAAGTCCGTGTCGATGGTGCCCGGCGACACGGCGTTGACCCGGATGCGGTCCGGCGCCAGTTCCGCCGCCAGCGAGCGGGTAAAGGTGGCGACGAAGGCCTTGGACGCGCTGTAGATCGACGATCCCGGACTACCGCCGGTGCGGGCCGAGATCGACACGGTGTTGACGATGGCCCCGCCACCCGCCGCCTGCAGCGCCGGCAAGGCGCGCCGGCAGGCGACGACGACCGAGCGCATGTTGAGGTCCACCACCTCGTCGAGGAAGGTGTCCTCCATCTTGGCCAGCGGCACCCGCCCGACCATGGTGCCGGCGTTGTTGACCAGGATGTCCAGCCCGCCGAAGGCATCGGCGGCGGCGTCCACCACCGCCTCCACCGCGCGCGGGCGGCGGAAGTCGCCGTTGAACACGCGCACGTCGGCGCCCCGTTCCACGAGGCTGGCAGCCAGCCGTTCCGCCCCCTTTCCGGTGCCCGACCCGTGCAGCGCCACCCGCGCGCCCAGCCCGGCGAAGGCCGCCGCCACCGCCGCCCCGATGCCCCGGCTGCTGCCGGTCACCAGCACGCGCCTGCCGCGCAGATCGTCACCCAACGTCATCCGCTTCATCCCCCATTCATTGCCGCTTCACCCGCTCCACGGCGTCGAGCCACCCCCGGTACAGCCGGTCCCGCCGGGCCGCCTCCATGCGCGGCTCGAAACGGCGGTCGCACCGCCACGCCCCGGCGACCGCCGCCTGATCGCGGTAGACGCCGACCTTCAGCCCGGCGAGGCTCGCCGCCCCCAGCGCGGTGGTCTCGATCACCGCCGGCCGTTCGACCGGAAGCTCCAGCATATCGGCAAGAAACTGGCACAGCCAGTCGTTCGCCGCCATGCCGCCGTCCACCCGCAGCGCCCGCGCCGGCGCCGGCCAGTCCGAGATCATGGCATCGCGCAGGTCCCGCGTCTGGAAGGCCACCGCCTCCAGCGCCGCCCGCGCGATGTGCGCCGGCCCGGCGTCCAGCGTCAGGCCGGAGATCGCCGCCCGCGCGTGCGGGTCCCAGTGCGGCGCGCCGAGCCCGACGAAAGCCGGCACCAGATAGACGCCGTGGCTGTCCGGAACGCGGGTCGCCATGTCGTCGGTCTGCGAGGCGTGGGTGATGATCCCCAGCCCGTCGCGCAGCCACTTGACGGCCGCCCCGGCGATGAAGATGGAGCCTTCCAGCGCATAGGTCGCCCGCCCGTCCAGCCGGTAGGCCACGGTGGTCAGCATGTTGGACCGGGATTCGACCGGCTTGTCCCCGGTGTTCAGCAGGGCGAAGCAGCCCGTGCCGTAGGTGGACTTGACCATGCCCGGCTCGAAGCAGGCCTGCCCGAAGGTCGCCGCCTGCTGATCGCCGGCGATGCCCGTGATGGGGATCGGCCGCCCGAGCAGATCGGCCTCCGTCGCCCCGAACTCGGCGCTGCTGTCCAGCACCCGCGGCATCATGGCGCGGGGGATGCGGAACAGGGCCAGCAGTTCGTCGTCCCAGTCCTGGGCGTGGATGTCGAAGACCATGGTGCGGGACGCGTTGGTGGCGTCGGTGGCGTGGACCCGCCCGCCGGTCAGCCGGTGCAGGAGGAAGCTGTCGATGGTGCCGAAGCAGAGTTCCCCGCGTTCCGCCCGGTCCCGCGCGCCCGCAACGTGGTCCAAAATCCAGGCCGCCTTTGTGGCTGAGAAATAGGCGTCGATCAGCAGCCCGGTCTTGCGCTGGACCAAAGGCCCGCAGCCGTCCTCGACCAGCGCGCGGCAGGCGTCGGCGGTGCGGCGGTCCTGCCAGACGATGGCGCGGTGGATCGGCTCCCCCGTCGCGCGGTCCCAGACGATGGTGGTTTCCCGCTGGTTGGTGATGCCGATGGCGGCGATGCCGGATCCGGTCAACCCGGCGTCCGCGACGGCCTCCCGCATGACCGCGACGGTGTCGCGCCAGATGTCCTCCGGGGCATGCTCGACCCAGCCGTCGGCGGGGTAATGCTGGGCGAACTCCCGCCGCGCCACGCCGGCCGGGGTGCCGTCCCGGTCGAAGACGATGGCGCGGGTGGAGGTGGTGCCCTGGTCGATGGCAAGGACGTGGCTGGCCTCGGGCATGGCGTTTCCTCTATTATTTCCAATCCCTCTCCCGTCACCGGGAGAGGGATTTTAGCAACGCACGGTCACTGAGCCATGGCCGCTTTTTTCGGCGGGCTGGCCGGCCAGGACTTGATCAGCTGGTCATAGTCCACGGTCTCGCCCTTCGGCTTCTCGTTCGCCAGCTTCCGCTGCGGGGCGATGTTGCCGTCCTTCTCGGCCTTGGCGTACCAGAACTCCGCCGACTCCTTCTTGTTCAGCTTCGGGCCGCATTCGCCCTGCACGCCCGACCGCTCCAGACGCTCCAGCACGGAGTCCTGGGCCGCCGCCAGCGCGTCCATGGCCGCCTGCGGGGTCTTGGCGCCCGAGGAGGCGTCGCCGATGTTCTGCCACCACAGCTGCGCCAGCTTCGGGTAGTCCGGGATGTTCACGCCGGTCGGGGTCCACTGAACCCGCGCCGGGGATCGGTAGAACTCGATCAGGCCGCCCAGCTTCGGCGCGCGTTCGGTGAAGGACTTGTCCCAGATGTCGCTTTCGCGGATGAAGGTCAGGCCGACGTGGCTCTTCTTCAGGCTGACGGTCTTCGACACGGTGAACTGGGCGTAGAGCCACGCCGCCTTGCGGCGGTCCACCGGCGTGGACTTCAGCAGCGTCCAGGACCCGGCGTCCTGATAGCCCAGCTTCATGCCGTCCTTCCAGTAGGCGCCCTTGGGCGACGGTGCCATGCGCCATTTCGGCGTGCCGTCCGCGTTCACCACCGGCAGGCCATCCTTGACCATGTCGGCGGTGAAGGCGGTGTACCAGAAGATCTGCTGGGCGACGTTGCCCTGCGCCGGCACCGGTCCGGATTCGGAGAAGGTCATGCCGGCGGCCTGCGGCGGCGCGTATTTCTTCAGCCAGTCCGCATACTTGGCGACGGAATAGACGGCAGCCGGGCCGTTGGTGTCGCCGCCGCGCTCGACCGAGGATCCCACCGGGCGGCAGCCCTCCATGCGCACGCCCCACTCGTCCACCGGCTTGCCGTTCGGGATGCCCTTGTCGCCGTTGCCGGCCATCGACAGCCACGCGTCGGTGAAGCGCCAGCCGAGCGACGGGTCTTTCTTGCCGTAGTCCATGTGGCCGTAGACCTTGACGCCGTCGATCTCCTTCACGTCGTTGGTGAAGAACTCGGCGATGTCCTCGTAGGCCGACCAGTTGACGGGCACGCCCAGCTCGTAGCCGTATTTGGCCTTGAACTTCTCCTTCAGGTCCGGCCGCTGGAACCAGTCGTAGCGGAACCAGTAGAGGTTGGCGAACTGCTGGTCGGGCAGTTGGTACAGCTTGCCGTCCGGCCCGGTGCCGAAGGACTTGCCGATGAAGTCGTTGACGTCCAGCGTGGGGGCGGTGACGTCCTTGCCCTCCCCCTCCATCCAGTCGCTGAGCGCCACGGCCTGCTTGTAGCGGAAGTGGGTGCCGATCAGGTCGCTGTCGTTGATCCAGGCGTCGTAGATGTTCTTGCCCGACTGCATCTGGGTCTGGATCTTCTCGACCACGTCGCCTTCCTGGATCAGGTCGTGGCGGAGCTTGATGCCGGTGATCTCGCTGAAGGCCTTGGCGAGGGTCCGCGCCTCGTACTCGTGCGTGGTGATGGTCTCGGAGACCACGTTGATCTCCATGCCGGCGAAGGGCTTCGCGGCGTCGATGAACCACTGCATTTCCTTCAGCTGCTCCTCCTTCGACAGGGTCGAAGGCTGGAACTCGCTGTCGATCCAGCGCTTGGCCGCCTCGATGTCAGCGAAGGCCGGCGCGGAGCCGAGCAGAAGGGCCGCCGCCGACGCGGTGGCCAGACAGAATGCACGCATGTCGTTTTCCTCCCTACCCCTTGTTATTGAAGCGGTTCTGTCTTCCCGCCACTCACACCCAG
>JAEZID010000030.1 GCA_023416195.1 Pseudomonadota bacterium
CCATGCAGACGCGCGAGACCAGCCGTTCGGACATGTGCCCGGCCTTACCGGTGGAGGCGGTCTGTATGGCGTTGGCGACCGCGTCGGCACGGGCGTCGTCGCCCATGGAGCGGCGCAGCCATTTGTCCAGCTCCCCGCCCTCGATCACCGTGGCGGCCGGCGGCACATGCTTGGCCAGGGCGCGGGCCAGCGTGCGGCAATGCCAGTATTCCTGCCCCTGGAACTCCAGCGGGCGGGCGGCGCGGCGCGGAACCTGCGGCTGCTTCGGGCTGAGGCGCCGGCCGGCGACCCAGAGGTCGAGGTCCTGCAAGGTCCAGCGCTGCTTGGGATCGTCCACCAGCAGGCCGCGCACCACCTCGTTGATGCCGAGCGGCAGACGCATCTGCCCGACCAGCGCCGGGTAGGACCCGCGCTCGATCTTGGCCTGCAAGATCGCCTCGTCGTCCAGCCCGGCCACCGGGTTGCGGCCGAGCAGCAGGAGCAGCAGCGTGACGCCCAGCGAATAGAGGTCGTCGGCCATGGTGCCGTTGCCGCGCCCGGCCGGCGAGGCCATGCCGCGCTCCACCGTCTCCAGCAGCACCGGCTGGCCGAATCCGGCCGGCGAGGATACGCATTCGCCCAGCATGAAGCCGCCGGACGCGAGGTCGCGGAAGAACATGTTGGTCGGGCGGATCGCGCCGTGCACCACGCCCCGGCTCGACATCTCCTTCAGCGCCGAGACCATGGGATGGACGATCTGCCGGGTCAGCTGGTCTTCCGGCATCGGTTCGGACGCGTCGTTGATGCTGTTCATCAACCGCCGGCCCGCCGGCTTTTCGAAGATCAGGCAATAGCGCCGGCCACGGTCCATCGGCCAATCGACCACGCCCCAGTCGAGCAGGCGCATGTGCACCTGATTGTCGAGACTCGACACGGTGGAGGCGACGTCGGTGCGCGGCAGCGTGGCGCCGTGGCAGATGATGGCGAAGGGCTCGGCCCGCTTGTCGCGCAGCGAACGCGCGGTGTAGGCGTTGCCGCCGACCGCGTTCAGCGCCGGCAGCGGCGCGCCGGGGAGGATTTCGTACCGCTCGGCAAGCTTCACCGGATCGGCACCGGCCATCATCCGTTCCGCGGCTGCGGCGGTCTGGGCATCGGATGGCATGTGCTGCGTGTCCCCGGGGCCTGCGTGCGTGTGCACGTCCTAGGTGGCCGCAAAAGGGCAAATAAACCCTTAACGTGCGCGTTGGCGCTTTCATCCCCTCGCCCGCCTCCGGCGGGGGAGGGAGGGGCCCATGGCAAAGCCATGGGAGGGTGAGGGCTAGGATTTATGGAAAGACCTAGCCCTCACCCTTCCCACTTCGTAGGCCCCTTCCCTCTCCCGGCAGGGCCGGGAGAGGGACAGATTGCAGCCTCAATCCTGGAACGGGTCGTTCATCAGGATGGTGTCGTCACGCTCGGGGCTGGTGGAAAGCAGCGCGACCGGGGCCTGGATCAGCTCCTCGACATGGCGGACGTACTTGACCGCCTGGGCCGGCAGCTCCGCCCAGGAGCGGGCGCCCTGGGTGCTGTCCTTCCAGCCCTCGAAGGTCTCGTAGATCGGCTCGACGCGGGCCTGGGCGGCGGCGTTGGCCGGCAGATAGTCCAGCTCCTGCCCGTCCAGACGGTAGCCGACGCAGACCTTGATCTCGTCGAAGCCGTCCAGCACGTCCAGCTTGGTCAGCGCGATGCCGTCGATGCCGCCGGTCTTGATGGCTTGGCGGACCATGACGGCGTCGAACCAGCCGCAGCGGCGCTTGCGGCCGGTGACCGTGCCGAACTCGCGGCCGCGCTGGCCGATCATGTCGCCAACCTCGTCGAACAGCTCGGTCGGGAACGGGCCGGAACCGACTCGGGTGGTGTAGGCCTTGCAGATGCCCAGCACATAGCCGACCGCGCGCGGCCCCATGCCGCTGCCGGCCGCGGCGTTGCCCGCCACCGTGTTGGAGGAGGTGACGTACGGGTAGGTGCCGTGGTCGATGTCGAGCATCGACCCCTGGGCGCCTTCGAACAGGATGCGCTTGCCGGCGCGGCGCAGCTCGTCCAGCGTCTTCCACACGACCGAGGCGTAGGGCAGAACCTGCGGCGTGATCTCGCGCAGCGGGTCGAGCAGGTCGGCCGGGGTCATCTCGGCAGCGCCCAGACCGCGCAGGATCAGGTTGTGGTGGGCAAGCAGAGCCTCGACCTTCTCCTTCAGCACGGCCTCGTCGGTCAGGTCGCACAGGCGGATGGCGCGGCGGGCCACCTTGTCCTCATAGGCCGGGCCGATGCCGCGGCCGGTCGTGCCGATCTTGCCGGCGCCGCGCGCCTCTTCACGGGCGCGGTCCACGGCGCCGTGCACGGGCAGGATCAGCGGCACGTTCTCGGCGACCAGCAGGTTGGCCGGGGACACGTCCACGCCCTGTTCCTTGATCGAATTGACCTCGCGGATGAAGGCCCACGGGTCGAAGACGACGCCATTGCCGACGATCGACAGCTTGTTCTGCCGAACCACGCCCGAGGGCAGCAGGCTCAGCTTGTACGTGACGCCGTTGATCACCAGCGTGTGGCCGGCGTTGTGACCGCCCTGGAAGCGCACCACGACGTCGGCCCGGCTGGACAGCCAGTCGACGATCTTGCCCTTGCCCTCGTCGCCCCACTGGGCGCCGACCA
>JAEZID010000051.1 GCA_023416195.1 Pseudomonadota bacterium
GCGACGGCAAGGCTGACCAGTCCCGTGTTGCGGAGAAGCAGCCCCCGCTCGACGCGATAGCCGTGCAGTTCCAGCACCGCGAAGCCGGGGACGTTCTGCCCCGCCATCGTGATGAGGTAGAGCGGCAAGGCGATCGAGACGAAGCCCTCAAGCGTGAATTGAGGCGCGACCACGCTCATCGCCGGAAGGAAGGCGCGATCCATAGCCTGTGGATCGCTTGGCATCTCGGCCGTGACGAGGAGGACGGCGATGAAGGCCAGCACCGCCAGCGGCATCGCCGCCAGCCTGTGCCACATCAGGCCGGCGAGCCAGGCCGCGAGGACAGGCACGATCAGGGCCGGGGCCGTGCCGAGGGCCAGGGCCGGTGCGATGCAGAGCCGGAACAGAACACCCGCCAGCAGCGCGTTCGCGAGGGGTTTCGGGATGACCGCCACCAGCCGCCCGAGACCGGGGACAAGACCCGTGAGGATGATCAGCCCCGCACAAAGGATGAAGGCGCCCACCGCCTCCGCGAAGCCTCCGGGAAGCGCCGCCGAGGAGGCGAGGAAGGCCGCACCGGGTGTCGACCAGGCGACCGCGGCGGGGATGCGTGTAACCAACGGCAGCCAGATGCTGCACACGCCCATGGCCAGCGTGGCGAAGAACAATCCGGTCGCCGCCTGTGCTTCCGTCGCACCGATGCCGGAGATGCCGGCAAGCACAATGGCAAAGGAGGCCGAATACCCCACAAAGGCCGCAAGAACGCCCATGTAGATGGCGGACGGAGACAGTTCGCGAAGCGCCGCGAGCACGGGCAGACTCCTTGCATCGAGTGAGTGTGCCCAGGCGAGCGGCATCGTCATCGATCCGCGCTTCCCGATGGTGCTCCATCTTACTTCGCCAGTCACGCGGACCGCAGCACTATGTTCAGGCAAGCGGTCCTGCGCAATAGGGTATACTACACGGAAGCGATCAGATTATTCGGTTTGCAAGAGTGTGAGTGGACCACCCACTTGCCGGGCCGAGCCGGCTACACCCCCATGCCGCTCGGCGCGGTGACCGCGTGTTCCTTCAAGATCGCCTCCGACACCGCCGACACCTCCACCAGCTGCACCTCGTAGCCCCACAGATTGGCGATGTGGCGCAGCACGGCCTTGGCGTCGCTCTCGTCCAGCAGGACGCCGTTGGTCACGCGATGGTGCAGGATCAGCTTGCGGTCGCCGGCCAGATCCACGTCCACGATCTGGATGTCCGGTTCCAGGAAGGCCAGATCGTACTGGCGCGCCAGAAGCTTGCGGATGTGGCGGTAGCCGCGTTCGTTGTGGATGTTCTCGACCAGCAGATAGGGGTCTTCCGCGTCGTCGCGCACGCTGAACAGCTTGTGCTTCCGGATCAGGTGCGGGCTGAGGTACTGGAGCACGAAGCTCTCGTCGCGGAAGTTGGCCCAGGCCTCGCGCACCGCGCCCATGCCGTCGCCCTTGCCGGCGAGGTCCGGGTACCATTCGCGGTCCTCGTCGGTCGGGTTCTCGGCGATGCGGACGATGTCCTGCATCATCGCGAAGCCCAGCGCGTAGGGGTTGATGCCCGAGAAGCGCTGGTCGTCGAACTCCGGCTGGAAGACCACCGAGGTGTGCGAGTGGAGGAATTCCAGCATCGCGCCTTCACTGATCATCCCCTTCTCGTGCAGACGGTTCATGATCGTGTAGTGGGTGTAGGTGGCGCACCCCTCGTTCATCAGCTTCGTCTGCTTCTGGGGATAGAAATACTGCGCGATGTGGCGGACGATGCGCAGGATCTCGCGCTGCCAGTGCTCCAGACGCGGCGCCTTCTTCTCCAGGAAATAGAGAAGGTTCTCCTCCGGCAGGCCGAGCAGCTTCTTGCGCTCCGACACGCTCTTGGAGGGGCGGGCGGGGCCGCCGGCTGGCTTCGGCACGGTGCGCCACAGGTCGTTGAAGGTCTGCTCCTGGTACTCCTGCCGCTCGCGCTCGCGCTTCTGCTCAAGCCGCAGGTCGAGCGTGCGCTTCTTCGGGTACTTGTGCACGCCCTGGTTCATCAGCGCGTGGGCGGCGTCCAGCACGCGCTCGACCGCGTGGTGGCCGTAGCGCTCCTCGCACTGGGCGATGTAAGCCTTGGCGAATTCCAGATAGTCGAGAATGCCCTCGGCGTCCGTCCACTGCAGGAACAGCTGGTTGTTCTTGAAGAAGTGGTTGTGGCCGAAGGCCGCGTGGGCGATCACCAGCGTCTGCATCGTCATGGTGTTCTCTTCCATGATGTAGCTGATGCAGGGGCTGGAGTTGATGACGATCTCGTAGGCGAGGCCGCGATAGCCCTTGCGGTAGAGCATCTCGTCGCGCGCGAAATGCTTGCCGAAGGACCAGTGCTTGTACATCAGCGGCATGCCGATCGAGGAATAGGCGTCGAGCATCTGCTCGGCCGTGATGACCTCGATCTGGTTGGGATAGACGTTGAGGCCCATCTCCTTGACCGCGATGTCCTCGATGGCGTCGTAGACGCGCTTGATCTTGTCGTAGTCCCAGTCCGCCCCGTCGTAGAGCAGACCCTCGGGCTTGGTGATCACAGCGGCCATGCGTCTGGTCCTCTCATTTCTTCTGAACCCCTCTCCCGCCTCCGGCGGGAGAGGGAGGGACCCACGCCCCCGGCGTGGGAGGGTGAGGGCACGGTCTGTTCGAGAAACCTTGCCCTCACCCGGCCCTTCGGGCCACCCTCTCCCACCGGGGGCGGGAGAGGGGAAGAAAAGCTATGCCCCGGCCTTTTCGCGGGCGAACAGCTCGCGGAAGACGGGGAAGATCTCGCGCCGCGACCGCACGCGCCGCATGGCGAGCGGCAGGTCGGGACGCTGCACCATCTTGTAGGTGCGCCACAGCTCGGTCTCGCGGCCCAGAGCCGACAGGCCCATGTTGTGCTCCGCCGCCACCTCGATGTAGGCGAAGTACTGGCACATCGGCAGGATCACCTCACGCAGCAGGGCCGCCGAGCGCGCGTTGTCCGAGGACATGTTGTCGCCGTCCGACGCCTGGGCCGCGTAGATGTTCCACTCGTTCTCCGGGTAGCGCTCCTTGATGACCCGCTGCATCTCCTCCAGCGCCGTGGACACCACGGTGCCGCCGGTTTCGGTGGAGTAGAAGAACGTGTCCTCGTCCACCTCCTTGGCCTCGTGGGTGTGGCGGATGAAGACGATGTCCACCGAGCGATAGCGCCGCTTCAGGAACAGGTACAGCAGCATGAAGAAGCGCTTCGCCAAGTCCTTCATGTGCTCGGTCATGGAGCCCGATACGTCCATCAGGCAGAACATGACCGCCTGCGCGATGGGCTTCGGCACCGTCTCGAAACGGTTGTAGCGGACGTCGATCGGGTCGATGAAGGGGATGCGCTTGGACCGGAGGTAATGCCGCTCCAGCTGTTCGCGCAGCTCCCGCAGATGCTCCGGATCGTCGCCGCGCTCTTCCGCCTCGCGCAGCAGGGCCTCCAGCTCGGCGATGTCGGCCGGCTTCGGCCGTTTCAGCGCGATGCGGCGCGACAGGCTGTTGCGCATGGTGCGCACGAGGTTCAGGTTGGCCGGCGAGCCGGTCACCGAATAGCCCGCCCGCGTCAGCGAGTAGGATTCGGACTGCTTGACCTTCTGCTTGACCAGATCGGGCAGTTCCAGGTCTTCCAGGAAGATGTCCAGGAACTCCTCGCGGGACAGGACGAAGCGGAAATCGTCCTCGCCCTCCCCGTCCGGGCTGCCTTCCGAACCGCGCCCGCCACCCTGCTCCTCGGGCCGCGCGATGGTGTCCCCTTCCACATACTCCTTGTTGCCCGGCACGACGTAGTCGCGCACGCCGCCGGACTGGGAGCGGTGGAAGGAGGGCTCCCGCACGCCGCCGGTCGAGATGGTGACCTTCTCGCCGTTCTCGATGTCCTGGATGCCGCGCTTGCCCGAGGCATCCCGGACCGCCTTGATCACCTGTTCCTTGGCGCGCCGCAGGAAACGCTGGCGGTTGGCCAGGCTCTTGCCTTGCGGGTTCAGGCGGCGGTCGATGATGTTCATCAAGGGGGAGCCCCTCCTACCCGTTCAGCTCGTCTCCGGACAGGCCGGATCAGCCGGCCTGCTTCACGCGCATGTACCACTCGACCAGCCGGCGGACCTGCCGCTCGGTGTAGCCGCGCGACATCATGCGCGAGACGAAGTCGTTGTGCTTCTTCTCGGTTTCGCTGTCCTTCTTGGACCCGAAGCTGATGTCCGGAAGCAGATCCTCCACCTGGGAGAACATGCGCTTCTCGATCACCTCACGAATCTTCTCGTAGGACGTCCAGGACGGGTTGCGCCCGGCGTTGGCGGCGCGAGCGCGAAGCGCGAACTTGACGACCTCGTTGCGGAAGTCCTTGGGGTTGGCGATCCCGGCGGGCTTCTCGATCTTGGTCAGCTCCTGGTTCAGAAGCTCGCGGTTCATCAGCTGGCCGGTGTCCGGATCCTTGAAGTCCTGATCCTCGATCCACGCGTCGGCGTAATCGACGTAGCGGTCGAACAGGTTCTGGCCATAGTCGCTGTAGGATTCCAGATAGGCCTTCTGGATCTCGTTGCCGATGAACTCCGCGTAGCGCGGCGCCAGCTCGGCCTTGATGAACTCGATGTACTTCTTCTCGGTGTCGTCCGGGAACTGCTCGCGCTTGATCGACTGCTCCAGCACATACATCAGATGCACGGGATCGGCCGAAATCTCGGTGCTGTCGTAGTTGAAGGTCGCCGCCAGCACCTTGAAGGCGAAGCGGGTGGAGATGCCGTCCATGCCCTCGTCCACGCCGGCCTGGTCCTTGTACTCCTGCATGGACTTGGCCTTGGGGTCGGTCTCCTTCA
>JAEZID010000198.1 GCA_023416195.1 Pseudomonadota bacterium
CGCAGCGCAGCGGGCAGCGGTGCGTCAGCTCCGCCAGAACGGCGAGCGGCGGCTCAACCCCGGTCGTCGTGCCACAGCTTGTCATCGGGTCAGGAACCCTCTCGCGATCATGTCCGTCAGCACGTCCAGCACGTCCGACGCGATGTCCTCGCGCGGCGCGTCGAATTGCCGGGCGAGGTCGTCGATGGCCTCGCTCACCGTCACCGGTTTGCCCGTCGCGGCGCGCACCACGTCCAGGGCGCCCTCGTCCAGGATCAGCACGCGTTCCGGCCCCAGAAGCTGCCAGTGGTTGCGCACCTTGTCCAGGCGGAGCATGACGCCGGGTGCCAGCCGCACCCGGTCGTCCTCGGCCACCTGATGTTCAACAGGGCCGGTCATCGCACGTAGACCGTCGGCTCCATGTCGTCCGGTACGAAGGCGCCGGGCGGGATCAGGCCGGGCGAGACATAGGCGTGGTGCAGCGCGTCCAGCTGCGCCCACAGAAGCTCCGCCTTGTGGCGCAGGGCGGCGATCACCTGCTGCTGCTGTTCCGGCGTGCGGGCGTTGTCGAGCACGTATTCCAACCCGAACTCCACGTCGCGCGGCGCCTCGGACAGGCGCTTACGGAAATAGGACAGGGTCGCGTCGTTGGCGAAGGCGTAATAGGCCTCGAACCCGGCGATACGCTCGCGGTGGATGGCCGGCGCGAACAGCTCGGTCAGGGAGGAGGCGACGGCCTCCAGCGTGCTCTTCGACGAGACGAAGTTCACATAGGCGTCCACAGCGTAGCGGGTGGCCGGCAGGATGCCCTTCAGCGAAACGACGTAATCACGGTCGAGACCCAGCCCGTCCGTCAGGCGCAGCCAGCGTTCGATGCCGCCGACCTTGCCTTCCTCGCGCTGGGCCTCCTCGCCGAAGCCGTCGTGGTCGAGCACGCGCTGGATCCAGGCGCGGCGCAGCGCCGGATCGTCCATGCGCGCCATCAGCGCCAGATCCTTCTTCGGGATGCAGACCTGATAATAGAAGCGGTTCAGCGCCCATGCCTGGACCTGTCCGCGCTTCAGCTTGCCGCCGTGCAGGAGTTTGTGGAACGGGTGAAGGTCGTGGTATTGGCGCTCGCCGATGGCGCGCAGTTCGCGTTCCAGTTCCTCGCGCGACAGCAGTCTGGTCATAGGGTGAACTCCATCCCGTCGTAAGCGATCTCCCAGCCGGCACCTTCGGCCGCGGCTCGTTCGCTCGAGTCGTCAAGCAGTGCCGGATTGGTATTGTTTATGTGGACGAACACCTTGCGGCGGACAGCCAGTTTTTCAAAGGCGGCGATGGAGCCCTCGGGGCCGGACATCGCCATATGGCCCATGCGCTGGCCGGTCTTGGTCCCGGTGCCGGCACGGATCATCTCGTCGTCGGTCCAGGTGGTGCCGTCGAACAGCACCAGCGGCGCCCCCCGCAGCCGGTCGGCCAGCCAATCGGGCATGGCGGAACAGCCGGGGATGTAGAAGAACTCCGCGTCGCTGGCCGTGTCGCGCACGCGCAGCGCCACCGTGTCTTCCGCCACCGAACCGAACCCGGCGGCGCCGGGGTCCTCCAGATAGAGGGCGATCTTGCCCGGCACGGCGAAGGCTTCGATTTCGAAGGGCAGGGGATCGCCCTTCGCGTCGGCCGGAACGTAGGGCTTGTCGAGCGCCACGGTGCGGCGCGGCGCCAGCTCCGGGTTCACCACGCGGAAGACGGAATTGGCGGCCAGAACGCTGTGCACCCGCTCCGTCGCGTAGATGGCGAAGGGCTGCGACTCGCGGAGCGTCAGCAGGCCCGCGACATGGTCGATGTCGGCGTTGGTCAGCACCGCCGCGCTGATCGGGCTGTGGCGGATGCCCTGTTGCGGGTGCAGCGCCGGATTCGCGAGAATCTGGCTGCCGAGGTCGGGCGAGGCGTTCAGCAGCACCCACCGCCCGTCGCCGCCGCTGACGGCCAGCGAGGATTGCGTGCGCGGCTTCGCGGCCGGATCGCCGGAACGGGCGCGGCGGCAGCCTTCGCAATTGCAGTTCCATTGCGGAAACCCGCCGCCCGCCGCGGAGCCGAGGACCAGGATCTTCAGCATGGGGTCATCCCCCTAATCTTAGGCGTGAATCAGCAGGCTTCGCGCAACGGTATGGCCGCGCTCAGAGGCGGGCGCAGGCGTAGGCGTTGATTTCGGTGCCGACAGCGATCTCGACGATCTGGGGCTTGCGCCAGGTCTTCATGGTCTTATCCTCCGCGCGTGGGTGCCGCCCAGGTTTGGGCATTTCGCTTCGCCGTCCGCCGACGGTCGAACAATAGAACGCTAAGGGTCGCGGGGTGTGCGGGTCTATGCGACTTTGGAATGAGGCGGCCTGCTCGAACGGCGAGGGTCGCCGGTCCGCTTACCCCGTTCCTCCGAGCGTTTTTCCGTCCCTGCGGCCTTGCATCCCCTGTCTTGCGGGGCTATCAAGCCCGCGCGCCCCTTTTCGCCATGAGCCCTTTCTAGCCATGAGAACGCGCGCAACGCGGAGGAAGAACCGACCATGAGCGCCATCACCGAAATTCACGCCCGCGAGATTCTGGACAGCCGCGGCAACCCGACCGTGGAGGTCGATGTCCTGCTGGAGACCGGCGCGTTCGGCCGCGCCGCCGTCCCGTCGGGCGCCTCGACCGGCGCGCACGAGGCGGTCGAGCTGCGCGACGGCGACAAGGGCCGCTACGGCGGCAAGGGTGTGCTGAAGGCCGTCGAGTCCGTCAACGGCGAAATCTACGACACCCTGGCCGGCCTGGACGCCTCCAACCAGCGCGCCATCGACATGGCCATGATCGAGCTGGACGGCACCCCCAACAAGGGCCGTCTCGGCGCCAACGCCATCCTCGGCGTGTCGCTGGCCGTCGCCAAGGCGTCGGCCGAGGAAGCCGCACTGCCGCTGTTCCGCTATGTCGGCGGCGCCTTCGCCTCGCTGCTGCCGGTGCCGATGATGAACATCATCAACGGCGGCGCCCACGCCGACAACCCCATCGACATCCAGGAATTCATGATCATGCCGGTCGGCGCCGAGAATGGCGCCGAGGCGATCCGCATGGGTGCCGAGATCTTCCACCAGCTCAAGAAGAAGCTGAAGGACGCCGGCCACAACACCAACGTCGGTGACGAGGGCGGCTTCGCCCCGAACCTCGCCTCGACCGACGAGGCGCTCGGCTTCGTGATGAAGGCCATCGAGGCCGCCGGCTACAAGCCGGGCGACGACGTCATGCTGGCGCTCGACGCCGCCTCGACCGAGTTCTTCAAGAACGGCAAGTACGAGCTGGCCGGCGAGGGCAAGTCGCTCAGCCCCGACCAGATGGTGAGCTACTGGGCCGATCTGGTCGGCCGCTACCCGATCATCTCGATCGAGGACGGCATGTCCGAGGACGATTGGGAGGGCTGGAAGGCCCTGACCGACGCCATCGGCAACAAGGTGCAGCTGGTCGGCGACGACCTGTTCGTGACCAACCCGGCGCGTCTGGCCGAGGGCATCAAGAAGGGCGTCGCCAACTCCATCCTCGTGAAGGTCAACCAGATCGGCACGCTGTCGGAGACGCTGGAAGCCGTCGATATGGCGCACAAGGCCGGCTACACGGCCGTCCTGTCGCACCGTTCGGGCGAGACCGAGGACAGCACCATCGCCGATCTGGCGGTCGCCACCAACTGCGGCCAGATCAAGACCGGCTCGCTGTCGCGCTCCGACCGCCTCGCCAAGTACAACCAGCTGATCCGCATCGAGGAGCAGCTGGGCCAGGCCGCCCGTTTCGCCGGCCGCGGCATCCTGAAGGCTTGATGGCCTGAAGACAGAAAAAGCCCCTCTCCGGGATGCCGGAGAGGGGCTTTTTCTTTAGGTGATTACTTTTTGACGCTTATTGGGCGAGCGCCGCGATCATCTTGCGGATGGCCGTCGGCTGGAAGCCGCTCTTCAGGTTGTAGTCGTAGCCGGTGTAGGCGAACCAGTCCCAGCAGCCGTTCGGGTTGTCCATCGGCTTGGCGCTGTGCTTGATCTGCGGGTACAGCACCACGATGTTGTTCACGTCCGCCCAACGGTTGTAGCCGGCGTGGACGGGGAAGGCGTTGCCGATCTTCTCGGCCGACATCTCGCAGCCGTGGAAGGCGATGTGCAGGCGGCAGGCCTGACCGTTGGCGCAGGACTCGGGCACGTACAGATAGCCGTACTCCAGCATGCCGGAGCGGCTCTGGTCGCCGATGAACTCCTTCTGCGAGAACTTGACCGGCTGGGCCTTGGCTTCCGGCGCGTTCGGCGTCTTCACGTCGGGGTAGAGGTGCTTCAGCAGCTCGCCCGCCTGATCGTACTTGCAGTTGTTCAGATAGTCCCCGCCCAGA
>JAEZID010000297.1 GCA_023416195.1 Pseudomonadota bacterium
CAGCTTCATCAAGCGGCCGGGCACCGTGGTGGTGGAATTCCTGCCGCCGATCCCGCCCGGCCTGGGGCGCACCCGCGTCATGCAGGTGCTGGAGGAACAGCTGGAAGCGGCCAGCGACCGTCTGGTCATCGCCGCCGGCGGCCCGGCGACGGTGCGGCCGCAGCCGGAAACGGCGCCCCCGGTCGCCACCACGGCCGGCTGAGTGCCGGTCGCGATCATGGCCGGCCGGCGCCGGCCGGGTATCACGGAACATAAGCGGAACCGCCGGGGTTGACCGGCCGGGGGCCGCCTTCTAGTCTTCGGGACAGGAACGGGCGGGCCGCGTGGGTCCCGCGCGAGGGAGGACACATGTCGGGCATCGCCGCCATTTCCCAGCAGATCTGGGACATGAAGTATCGCTTCAAGACGGCCGATGGCGAGCCCATCGACCGGACGGTCGATGACACCTGGACGCGCGTCGCCGCCGCGCTGGCCGCCCCGGAGGCCGAGCCGCAGGACTGGGCGCCCCGGTTCGAGGACGCGCTGGCGCGCTTCGAGTTCCTGCCCGCCGGGCGCATCCTGGCCGGGGCCGGCACCGGCCGGTCGGTGACGCTGTTCAACTGCTTCGTCATGGGCACGATCGAGGACGACCTCGGCGCCATCTTCGCCGCCCTGCGCGAGGCGGCCCTGACCATGCAGCAGGGCGGCGGCATCGGCTACGACTTCTCCACCATCCGCCCGAAGGGCGCGCCGGTGAAAGGCGTGGGTGCCGACGCGTCCGGCCCGCTGTCCTTCATGGATGTGTGGGACAGCATGTGCCGCACCATCATGTCGGCCGGCGCCCGGCGCGGCGCGATGATGGCGACGCTGCGCTGCGACCACCCGGACATCGAGGATTTCATCGACGCCAAGCGCGAACCGGGGCGGCTGCGCAACTTCAACCTGTCGGTTCTGGTCACCGACGCCTTCATGGACGCGGTGAAGGAGGACAAGCCCTGGCCGCTGGTCTTCGACGGCCGCGTCTATCGCGTGCTGCGCGCCCGCGACCTGTGGGACCGCATCATGCAGGCGACCTACGCCTATGCGGAGCCGGGCGTCATCTTCATCGACCGCATCAACGAGCGGAACAACCTGCGCTACGTGGAGAGCATTTCCGCGACCAACCCCTGCGGCGAACAGCCCCTGCCCCCCTACGGCGCCTGCCTGCTCGGCTCCATCAACCTCGCCGCGCTGGTGCGCGACGCGTTCGAGGAGACGGCGCGGCTGGACACCGACCGGCTGCGGGAGCTGGTCGCCCTGGCCGTGCGGATGATGGACAATGTGGTGGACGCCTCGCGCTTCCCGCTGGCCGAACAGGCGCACGAGGCGCGGACCAAGCGGCGCATCGGGCTGGGCGTCACCGGGCTGGCCGACGCGCTGATCCTGTGCCGCGTCCGCTACGGCACCGACATGGCGGTGGCGCTCACCGAATCCTGGCTGAACATCGTGCAGAACGAGGCCTATCGGGCGTCGGCGCTGCTGGCGGCGGAAAAGGGCGCCTTCCCGCTGTTCGACCGGGACGCCTATCTGGCCGCGCCGATGGTGCAGGCGCTGGACGCGGACGTGCGCGCCCTGATCGAACGGCACGGAATCCGCAACGCGCTGCTGACTTCCATCGCGCCGACCGGCACCATTTCGCTGTTCGCCGACAACGTGTCGTCGGGGATCGAGCCGGTCTTCTCCTATGCCTACCAGCGCACGGTGCTGATGCCCGACGGCACGCGCCGGACGGAGGAGGTGAGCGACCACGCCTACCGCCTGTTCCGGGCGAAGTTCGGGGCCGACCGGCCGCTGCCCGACTATTTCGTGGACGCGCAGACGCTGTCGCCGGCGGAGCATGTGGTCATGCAGGCGGCGGCGCAGCGGCATGTGGACAGCTCCATCTCCAAGACCATCAACTGCCCGGAGGATCTGCCCTTCGACGCCTTCAAGGACGTCTACCGGCAGGCCTACGAGCTGGGCTGCAAGGGCTGCACGACCTACCGGCCGAACGCGGTCACCGGCTCCGTCCTGACGGTGAAGAAGGAGGACGCGAAACCGGCGGCCACAGTCGTTTCGGAGGCTCCGGCCGACGCGGCGGCACTGCGCGGGGAGCCGGGGGCGGTGGTCTACATGACCAAGCCGCTCGACCGGCCGGAATCGCTGCCCGGCGAGACCTACAAGGTGCGCTGGCCGGACAGCGACCACGCCATGTACATCACCATCAACGACATCGTCGAAGCCGGCCGCCGCCGCCCGTTCGAGGTGTTCATCAACTCCAAGAACATGGAGCATTACGCCTGGACCGTGGCGCTGACGCGCATGATCTCGGCGGTGTTCCGGCGCGGCGGCGATGTCAGCTTCGTGGTGGAGGAGTTGAAGGCGGTGTTCGACCCGCGCGGCGGCGCCTGGATCGGCGGGCGCTACGTGCCGTCGCTGCTGGCCGCCATCGGCGACGTGATCGAACGCCACATGAAGGCCATCGGCATGCTGCCGGAGCCGGACACGCTGGTCGCCGAGGCCGCGCGCAAGGCAATGGGGGATGTGGAAACGGCCCAGCCGGAAGCGCCGCAGGGCGCCCCTCAGGGATCCAGGGGGCTGCAATGCCCGAAGTGCGGACAGCCGGGACTGATCCGGCAGGAAGGCTGCGACAGCTGCCTCAACTGCGGCTATTCGAAATGCGGCCCGTGATCCGGACCATTGGATAGGCTTGGTTCGCCCGCGAGTTCGCCCACGAGGAAGGACGGACCCGCTGACGGAGACTGGAAAGCGGTGTCCGGCGGCGCTCAAGGCGAAGGTGGTGCTGGAGGCTTTGATTGTTGGCCCCCAGACCGCCGGCACCACGCCTGCCACATGGACCGGTAGGCTTGCTCCAGAGCCTGTGCAAAGGCGGGTCCATCGCACAGTGGCGACCGCTGAAGGCGCAAGCGCAGGTGCGCGCGCAGATCCGCAAGGCCGGCAGCGTCACCCGCCAGCGACGAGGCCTTGGCGACATAGTCGTCGGCGCTGTCGGCGACGAGCCGGTCCGCCAGACCAAGCGTCTCCAGAAAGCTCTGTCCGATGCGGCCGGCCCACCGGTCGCCGCGCCGCGTCACGACAGGCACCCCCATCCACAGGCATTCCGCCGTCGTTGTCCCACCGCCGAACGGGGCGGGGTCGAGCGCGATGTCGATGCAGTTGTAGCTGGCCAGATACTCCGCCCGCGGCGCCTCGCCTTCCATCCGCACACGGTTGCCGGCAACGCCCTGGGCGGCGAACTGGTCCCGCAGGGCCTGCCGCACGCCGGCATCGCCAAGTTGCCGGGCCTTCAGCAGCAAACGCGACTGCGCCAGCGTCTTCAGCACCTGCGCCCAAAGCGCCACGGTCGCGGGGCTGATCTTGGCCCGGTTGTTGAAGCATCCGAAGGTGACGCCTCCCGTGGCAAGCAGCGGCGGCGGACCGACGGGAACGTCTTCGGCGGGCGGCGTGAAGCACAGATAGCTTCCCGGCAGACGCCACACCGCCTCGGTGAAGAAGCGCTCCTCCTCCGGCGGCAGGACGTGGCGGTCGGCCAGGATCCAGTCCATGGTCGGCAAGCCGGTCGTGCCGAAATAACCGAGCCAGGTGACCTGCACCGGAGCCACCCGCCGCGCGAACAACGTCAGGCGGTTGCCGGCCGTGTGGCCGGACAGATCGACCAGTATGTCGATTCCGTCCCGCCGGATGAGCGTTTCCACCGCATCGTCGCCGACCCCGACGATCTCGCGCCAGCCGTCGGCCACGCCTTTCAGCCGGTCGGTCAGTTCGTCGCTGCGGCTGTTGTTGGCGTAGCAGATGGCCTTGACGCTGGCGCGGTCGTGCGCGGCGAGGACGCTTTCCAGAAAATAGCCGACCGGGTGGCTGTTGAAATCGCCCGACACATAGCCGACGCGCAGCGGCCGTTCGGCATCCTGCGGAGCGGCGAATGCGCGGGGCTCCGCCGAAGCACCGTGGCGCGCCGCCCAGTCGAGAGCCGAAGCCAGAAAGTCCGCGTTTCCGCACTCCGTCGCGTAATGCTGGGCCATGAGGAGGTTGCTGCGGGCTGCCGGATAGTCAGCCCGATGGGTCAAGGCCATGCGGTACGCGGCAAAGGCTTTGTCCAGCAGGCCCTGTTCCTTGAACGCGTTGCCCAGGTTCGACCAGGCTTCCGGGAAGGCAGGGGCGAAGGCGAGCGCGACGCTGAAGGACGCGGCGGCCTGACTCAGGCTGCCCTTGGCCTGTAGCGCATGGCCGAGGTTGGAATGCGCCTCGGCATGGTTCGGCTTGTGCTGGATGGCGTTGCAGAAGGACGCGATGGCCTGATCCAGTTGGCCGACCTCCTGCAACATGGCGCCGAGGTTGGAGTGGGCCTCCGCAAAATCGGGCCGGATGGCGATGGCCTGGCGATACGCTGCAACGGACTCGTTCGGCCGCCTCAGGATCCGGAACAGGTTCCCCAGGTGGAAATGGGCTTCCGCATAATCCGGGCGCAGGCGGACGGCCCCGCCGAAAGCCTCCACGGCATCGCCGTAGCGCGATTGGGACATCAATGAGATCCCAAGATTGCGATAGTACTCCGGGGCCTCGGTCAGCGCGAGTGCGGACCGGATATAGGACTCACAGGCCTGATGCTCGCCCTTCTCCGCGTGAAGCACGCCAAGAAGGTGCCAGGCATTGCTGTCCTCTGGATGTCGCTCAAGGACCGAATGATACAGCGCTTCGGCCTCGGTGAGGCGCCCGGCTTCGTGATGGGCCAGCGCATCGGCCAGCGTCGGCCCTGAGGACGTAAGGTCATTCATGGCCTGCAACTTACAAGACCCCCTTCCTCAATACCATGGTGCCTCCAATGGCACTGACGCGCGCGCTGCCGGTGGCGCCTTCGCCAGAAGTCCAAAGCGAGGACGGCCCAAGCGATAACGGCCCAAGCGATAACGGCGGTAGATTCCCCGTCCAGGGCGGCCAATCCAAGAGACACGCAGACGGGAAATTTCCGGCACCGTGAAAGGCCGAGGTGGGCATACCGAGCGTGACGTGGCGGCGCCAAGCCGTCCGATGCGCACCGCGCGCTGGTCAAGCCCACCCGCGTCCTCGCCGCCCTCGAAGCACAACGGAGCGCAATCCTCAGTAGTCCGCTGCGACACGTTTTTCTACTCAGAACAGACCCATAAGAACGCAGAAATATTCTCTCCAAACCGCCAAAAAAGAGATATCTCGACGGTACCTGACGTATTGCCAGTGTAATCCTTGTGGCTGTACTACTGTGATTGAGGGTACATTTTGTACGATCTAGTTCGCTTGATTCCCTGTGGGCTTGAAGATTAGCTGAAAGAGGCTGCTCATGAACGGTGCGCCGGTCAATCAATCGGTGCCGACGGTGTCGGGCACGGGAATGGTGGGCAACATGCTGTCCGCAACGACCGGCTACTGGATCGATCCGGACGGCGACCCCATGAGCTACACCTACAAATGGTACCGCGCCGACGACACCAACGGCACCAACGCCTCGCTGATTTCCGGGGCGACGAGCGCCAGCTACACGCTGACCTCCTCGGACGCCCACAAGTACCTGCGCGTGGTGGTGACGGCCAACGATGGCCGGGGCGCCACGCCGACGGCGTCCTCCGCCTACACCGCGATCGCCAACAGCGCACCGTCGCTTACCACGCCGACGGTCATCACCTTGACCGACACCGCGGCGGCGGACAGCTTCACCACACAGACCGGCACGCTGGTCGCCACGGATGCCGATGGTGACGGCAGGACCTACGGCATCTCCAGCCCAACCAGCACCAGCGCCAACCACACCGACAATGGCGTCACGTACGACGTTTCGAAAACCGGCACCTACGGCACGCTCTACGTCGAGAGTTCGACCGGAAAATACGCGTATGCGCCGAACGACAGCGCCATCAACGCGCTCAGCAGCAACGCTTCGGACAGCTTCACCGTCACCGCCTCGGACGCCCACAACGGATCCGACAGCAAGACGCTGAGCATCTCCATCACCGGCGCCAACGATGCGCCGGTGCTGAGCGACACCGTGGTGGCGCTGGACAGCATCGGTTCCGACGCCGGAGTGCCCAGCGGTGCGGTCGGCACGCTGGTGTCCTCGCTGGTGGCCATCGGCACCAACGTCTCCGATGTCGACAGCGGCGCCGTGACCGGGATCGCCATCACGGCGCTCGACACGTCCGAGGGCGGCACCTGGTACAAGGGCATCGACAGCGGCTCGAACACCTTCACGTGGGACACCGTCGGCGCCGTCAGTCCGACCTCCGCGATGTTGCTGCGCTCGACGGACCGGCTGTACTACAAGCCAAGCGGCGGCAGCGCGACGACGCTGAACAACGCAGTCACCTTCAAGGCGTGGGACCGGACCAGCGGCAGCGCCGGCAGCACGGCGGACAGCACCTCCGGCAGCGCCTTCTCCACGGCCAGCGACACCGCCGCGCTGACGATCACGCTGCAACCTCCCGGGGTTCCGGCACTGGCGTCCGCCTCGGACACCGGCTCGTCGAACAGCGACGGCATCACCAACGTCACCACCGCCACCTTCACCGGCACGGGCGCCAGCGCCTCGACCACGGTGCGGCTCTACGCCGGCACCACGCTGCTGGGGAGCACGACCTCCGGGGCCGACGGCTCCTACACCTTCAGCGGCATCAACGTTTCCGGCTTGGCCGGCGCCGTCACCCTCACCGCGCGTCAACTGGTGGGGGGCCAGGAGAGCGGCGATTCGTCGTCGCTGGCCGTCACGTTCGACCGCACCGCTCCCGGCGCCCCGGTGGTCACCGGCATCACCACCGACTCCGGCGCGTCGGACAGCGACGGCATCACCACCGACTCGACGCTGGTGATCGCCGGCACGGCGGAAGCGGACAGCACGGTCACCGTCATGGTCAACGGCACCACGCTGGGGACGGCCACGGCCAACGGCTCGGGCGCCTGGAGCTACGACCACACCGGCACGACTCTGGCGGCGGGCGACCATGCCATCACCGCCACGGCCACGGACGCCGCCGGCAACGTCTCGGCAAGCTCCGGCACCTTCACCGCGACGGTCGATCCCAACGCGCCCACGCTGTCGTCGGCGACGGTCAACGGCGCGTCCCTGGTGCTGACCTACTCCGACGCGACGAACCTGGACGCCGTGAATCTGCCGGCAGCCACCGCCTTTGCCGTCACCGTGGCCGGGGCTCCCGTCGCGGTGAACGCCGTCGCCGCCGACGCCGGCGCCAAGACCGTCACTCTCACGCTGGCGAGCGCGGTGTCGCACGGTCAGGTGGTGACGGTGAGCTACACCGATCCGATGGGCGACGACGCCATCGCCATTCAGGATCTGGCCGGCAACGACGCCGCCACGCTGAACGCTCAGGCCGTCACCAACACCACCCCGGCCCCCGATAGCGGCGGAGGGTCGAGCGGTGGCACGCCGCGCACGGAGACGGTTGACGGCGTTCCGGTGCAGACCGGCACGGTGACCAACAGCGACGGCACGACCTCGCAGACGGTCAGCATCCCGGTGGTCACCGCGTCCCGCCCCGAGCAGGTCGGCAACAACGACGTGGCCGACATCCCGCTGGTCACGTCCGGCGGCGCCAGCCTGCTGACCGCCCAGCTGCCGGCCGGCTTCGGCCTGACGGTGAGCGGTTCCGGCGCCCCCAAGGCAGCCGGCTCCTCGCTCAGCGACCTGATCCGCGAGATCCAGGGGCGCACCGCCGCCGGCTCGGCCGACCGCGACC
>JAEZID010000308.1 GCA_023416195.1 Pseudomonadota bacterium
TCCCGACCACAAGGGATGCGAGTGCGGGGCGATCCTGCGCGGCGTGAAGAAGCCCAGCGACTGCAAGCTGTTCGCCACCGTCTGCACGCCGGAGAACCCGATGGGCTCCTGCATGGTGTCGGCGGAGGGCGGCTGCGCCGCGCACTACACCTACGGCCGCTTCCGCGACCACCAGAAGACGACCGGGAGCGTGGCCTGATGCGCATCCTGATCCTCTGCCACGCCTTCAACAGCCTCGCCCAGCGCCTTCATGTCGAACTGGCGGAACGCGGCCATACCCTCTCCCTTGAATTCGACATCAACGATTCGGTGACCCGCGAGGCGGTCGGGCTGTTCGGCCCGGATGTTGTCCTTGCCCCCTTCCTGAAGCGCGCGATCCCCGAGGATGTGTGGCGCCGCGTGCCTTGCCTCGTCGTCCACCCCGGCCCGCTCGGCGACCGGGGACCCTCCGCGCTCGACTGGGCCGTTCTGGAAGGCGCGGAGCGCTGGGGCGTCACCCTGCTTCAGGCCAACGCGGAGATGGACGCGGGCGACGTCTGGCGCTCCATCCCCTTCGACACGCGCGAGGCGGCCAAGGCCAGCCTGTACCGCCACGAGGTGACCGAGGCCGCCGTCGAGGCCGTCCTCGACGCACTGGAACGGCTGGAGGCCGGCGGCGAACCCACCCCCTTCGACCCCGCCGATCCCGCCGCCTTCGGACGCCCGCGCCCGGCCATGACCCAAGCCGACCGCGCCATCGACTGGTCCGCCGACGACACCGCCACCGTCCTGCGCAAGATCCGCAGCGGCGACGGCGTTCCGGGCCTGCGCGACCGCATCGGCGGCCTGGACGTGAACCTGTTCGACGCCCACCCGGAAGCCACCCTGCGCGGCATCCCCGGCGCCCTTATCGCCCGTTGCGAGGGCGCCGTGTGCCGGGCCACCGTGGACGGCGCCGTGTGGATCGGCCACCTGAAGGCCCGCGACGCCGAACCCTCCCTGAAACTTCCCGCCACTCATGTCCTGGGCGAGGCCGCCGCCGCGCTGCCCGAGGCTCCCGGCTACCGCGATCTGTGGTACGAGGAGGAGGACGGGGTGGGCTGGCTGCACTTCCCCTTCTACAACGGCGCCATGAGCGCCCGTCAGTGCGAATGCCTGCTCGCCGCCTACAACGCGGCCTGTCGACGCGACGTGCGCGTCATCGTCCTGGCCGGCGGCGAGGATTTCTGGTGCAACGGCATCCACCTGAACGTCATCGAGGCCGCGCACAGCCCCGCCGACGAATCCTGGCGGACCATCAACGCCATCGACGATCTGGCCCGCGCGATCCTGACCACCGGCGACCGGCTGACCGTCGCCGCCCTGTCCGGCAACGCCGGCGCCGGCGGCGTCTTCCTGGCGCTGGCCGCCGACCGGGTGTGGGCGCGCAGCGGCGTCGTGCTGAACCCGCATTACAAGGGGATGGGGAACCTCTACGGCTCCGAATACTGGACCTACGTCCTGCCCCGCCGCGCCGGGGAGGAGCACGCCCGCGCCGTGACCGAGGCCCGCCTGCCCATGGGCACGGCGCAGGCGCAGCGTCTCGGCCTCGTGGACGAGGCGTTCGGCCGGCGTGTCGCCGACTTCCGGGCGGAGGTGCGGAACCGCGCCCGCGCGCTGGCCGCCGACCCGGCGCTGGCGCTTCTTCTGGAGGACAAGCGCCGGCGCCGGGCCGCCGACGAAGCGGCAAAGCCGCTGGACGCCTACCGGGCCGAGGAGTTGGAGCGCATGCGCCTGAACTTCTACGGCTTCGACCCCAGCTACCACGTCGCCCGCTACAACTTCGTCCTGAAGGTGCCGAAGTCGCGGACGCCGCTGTATCTGGCGCGGCACCGGCGGATCGCCACGGCGTCCTGACCGCCGCCGTTACGCCACGGCCGTCTTCGTGGAGGCGACCTTCCTGGACAGGCGCCGCAGGTCCAGCGCGGCCTTGTCGGCGATCCGCTGCGCCTCGACCAGGACGTCGGTCAAATCGCCGACGTCCGGCGCGATCTCGCCGGCCGCGTCGGACAGGTCGTCCAACGCCTTCGCGGCGGTGTCGATCAGGTTGATGACCAGCCCCGCGGGGCCGTTCGCGTCGTCGTAACCAGCCACCTTACATCCTCCGTTGCCTGAAGCCCGCACGACACCATGGGCAGTTTCCGGCCTGTCCGGAAAAACCGCAAGGCGTTGTTGCAGTGCGGGAAGCAACCGGAACGGCGGCTAACCCTAAAGCAGCGTCGGCAGCAGACTGCACGCGCTGAGGAAAAGCGCCCCCGTCACGAATTTCCAGTAAACGACGGACTGAAAGTGCTTCACGTCATCGGCGGTCAGCGCCTGTGCGCGTTGCGCGGCGGCAACCGCCCGGCCGTTCAGGATCCTCATGGTGTTTCTCCTTCGCTGATCCTGTCCCGACTCTAGCATCCGACCGATGACCATAAGGTTAACGGCGTCACGCCGCCGAATAACGTCAGGGATCGGAAATAAAGTAGTAGAGAAGAGCGCAAGCCTGCTCTGGAACGGTTGGAGTTTGCAAAGATCGCAAGCCGGCGCAGCAAGGGAGGCGCGTCATGCAGGAGCAGGTCCAGACGGCGGCGTCCGTTCCGCAACATTCCCACAAACCCCTGTACAAGCACCTTTATTTCCAGGTCCTGTGCGCGATCGCGCTCGGCATCCTGCTCGGCTATTTTTACCCAACGCTGGCCGAGAGCATGAAGCCGCTGGGCGACGGTTTCGTGAAGCTGATCAAGATGCTGATAGCACCCATTATTTTCTGCACCGTCGTGCACGGCATCGCCAGCATGGAGGATATGAAGAAGGTCGGCCGCGTCGGCGTGAAGGCGCTGATCTATTTCGAGGTGCTGACCACCATCGCGCTCGTCATCGGCTTGGTCATCGTGAATTTGTGGAAGCCGGGCGTCGGCATGAACGTCGATCCCGCCACGCTCGACGCCAAGGCGATCCAGTCCTACACGGCCCAGGCGGCCACGCAGGGCGGGGTGGCCGACTATCTGCTGCACATCATCCCGAACACCGTGATCGGCGCCTTCGCCGAGGGCGACATCCTGCAAGTCCTTCTGTTCGCCATTCTCTTCGCCTTCGGCCTGCATTTTCTGGGCGAGCGTGGACGGCCGCTGCTGCACATCATCGATCTGACCTCCCACGCCCTGTTCAAGGTGGTCGGGATCATCATGCGCGCGGCTCCCATCGGCGCCTTCGGCGCTATGGCCTTCACCATCGGCAAGTACGGGTTGGGCACGCTGCTGTCGCTGGGCAAACTGATGGCCGGCTTCTACGCCACCTGCCTGATCTTCGTCTTTATCGTGCTGGGCGCCATCGCCTGGATGGCCGGCTTCAGCATTTTCCGGTTCGTCCGCTACATTAAGGAGGAACTGCTGATCGTCCTCGGCACCTCCTCGTCCGAATCGGTGCTGCCGCGCATGATCGCCAAGATGGAGAATCTCGGCTGCGACAAGTCGGTGGTCGGGCTGGTCATCCCCACCGGCTATTCCTTCAACCTGGACGGCACCTGCATCTACCTGACCATGGCCGCCGTCTTCCTGGCGCAGGCCACCAACACCCCGCTGACCCTGGGGCAGGAACTGGGGATCATCGCGGTCCTGCTGCTGACCTCCAAGGGGGCGGCGGGGGTGACCGGCAGCGGATTCATCGTGCTGGCCGCCACGCTGGCCTCGGTCGGCACCATTCCGGTGGCGAGCATCGCGCTGATCCTGGGCGTGGACCGCTTCATGTCCGAAGCGCGCGCCCTGACCAACCTTGTCGGCAACGGCGTCGCCACCGTCGTCGTGGCGAAGTGGGAAGGCGCTTTGGACGAGGCGCGAATGCGCAGCCACCTGGAGCATGAAACCGACGCGGAAGCCGATGTGCCCGAGGAGGTTCTCGTCGGGCACGAGACCGCCGGGGCCGCGATGCCCGGCAGGGTGGCGGAATGATTCTTTCCGCAGCCCGGCGTTTTCGTAGGGCGTGCCATACGTTTATTGCAGGGCTTACGGTTTGTCACCTGCACAACGGCGCTGATACGTTCGTCTCAGAACAATTAAGGAGAGGAACGCTTCATGAAACGGCGCTCGTTTTTGACCTCCGTTGGCGTCGGGGCTGGTGTCGGCGTCGCCGCCAGCACGCTGGCCAGCCCCGCCATCGCGCAGAGCAACCCTGAGATCAAGTGGCGCCTGGCCTCCAGCTTCCCGAAGAGCCTGGACACCATCTACGGCGCCGCCGATGTGATCGCCCGGCGCGTCGCCGCCGCGACCGACAACAAGTTCCAGATCCGTCCCTTCGCGGCTGGCGAGATCGTGCCGGGCCTTCAGGTTCTGGACGCCGTCAAGGACGGCACGGTCGAATGCGGCCACACGGCCAGCTACTACTACGTCGGCAAGGACCCGACCTTCACCTTCGACTCGACGGTGCCCTTCGGCCTGAACGCGCGCCAGCAGAACGCCTGGATCCACCAGGGCGGCGGCATGGCCCTGCTGCGCGAGTTCTTCAAGGACTACAACGTCGTCAATTTCCCGGCGGGCAACACCGGCGTCCAGATGGGCGGCTGGTTCCGCAAGGAAATCAAGACGGTCGAGGATCTGAAGGGCCTGAAGTTCCGCATCGGCGGCTTCGCCGGCCAGGTGCTCAGCAAGCTCGGCGTCGTGCCGCAGCAGATCGCCGGCGGCGACATCTACCCGTCGCTGGAAAAGGGCACCATCGACGCCGCCGAATGGATCGGCCCGTACGACGACGAGAAGCTCGGCTTCAACAAGGTCGCCAAGTACTACTACTATCCCGGCTGGTGGGAAGGCGGCCTGAACGTCTCGCTGCTCGTCAACCAGCAGCAGTGGGAGCAGCTGCCGAAGCCGTATCAGGCGGTGCTGGAAGCCGCCTGCTTCGAGGCCACGGTCATCATGAACGCCAAGTACGACGCCGAGAACCCGGCGGCGCTGAAGCGTCTGGTCGCCGGCGGCGCCCAGCTGAAGCCGTTCCCGCGCGACGTCATGGACGCCTGCTACAAGGCCGCAAACGAGCTGTACGACGAGACGGCCAAGACCAACGCCAAGTTCGCCAAGATGTACGAGCCGTGGAAGAAGTTCCGCGACGAGGAGAACCTGTGGTTCCGCGTCGGCGAGAATTCCTTCGACAACTTCGTCTTCACCGCCGGCCAGCGGCGCTGATGAAGCCGTCGCGGTGGGGGGCGGGGGGGGCCCCCCCCCGCGCCGGGAGGGGG
>JAEZID010000362.1 GCA_023416195.1 Pseudomonadota bacterium
CCTCGCGGGCGTTCAGCATGGCGCGCGGCGGGATGCCGGCGGCGCGCGCCTGCACCTGCATGGCGCAGCGCATCGAGAAGCCGGCGCGCCAGACCAGCGCCGTGACGGCGCGGGCGTCGAGGGAGGCCAGGATCCTGTCCACCACGGCCGGCTGAACCGCCGAGCGGAGCGCCAGCGCAGCGCGGACGAAACCCACCTCGTTCCAGGACAGGGCGTCGCCGATGGAAACCTCGTTCAGCGAACCCTGGCGATGCAGGCGGACGGCGCGGCGTTCCGGCGTCTCGGCTGGGTCGCCGGCTTCGATCCAATCGACGCGGCGGCGGGTGGCGGCGGCGATCTCCGCGACCGTGGCGTCGTCGAAATCGCGGCGGGTGCGCAGAACCTCGACCACCGAGCTGTCCACGAAATCGGCGAGGCGCACCGCCAGACGGCGGGGCAGGGCCGGGCGGCGGGCGAGCTTGGCCTGCCAGTCGCGGTTTTCGGCGGCGTCCTCGACGAGCTTTTCCAGCGAGTCCTCGGGGATCACCGCGCCGTTGTTGTCGAGCAGGATGCCGCTTGCCTCGGTGTCGCCCGCATCGACGATGGCGGAGGACACCGGCGCGCTGACCCGGTGGCGCCGGGCGATGGCCGACAGCGCCCAGCCAGCGGGCTGGCTGGCGATGATCGCCAGCAGGTCGGCGTCGGTGAGCGTCGCGCAATAGTGCAGGACCGGCTCGGCGACGGAACGTTCCACGTCCTGGGCGAGCTTCTTCACCACGGCGGGCGGGGCGCAGGCGATGTCCTTGACGGCGGTGGCCAGCGCCTCGCGCACATGGGTGACGTGGTCGCGGGCCAGCTCCTCCAGCGCGCGCAGGGCGACGGCGGTCACCTTGTCGCGCCCGTCCGGGGGAAGGTCGGGGAGCAGGCGGCACAGCTTGCGCGCCAGCATCGCCCGCACGCCCGCGTCGCCCATGCCGGCCAGCCGCGATTCCACGAGCGCGTCGCCGACGCGGCGGCCGATGTCGGCGGGGGGCTCCTCGAACAGATAGCCCAGCAGTTCGGGGGCGACACCGTCGTCCGGGGCTCGGGGGGCGGAGAAATCGGGCAGCAGCCGTTGCGGATGGGCCGGGGCTCCGTCCGTTTGGGGCGCGGCCATGGGTCGGGGCCGCGGCACTTGTGCCTTGCGTGGCTGCATGGGGACATTCAACGCGCGCGCGGTTAACGGGCGGCTAATTCGGGTGCCCAACTCGGGCGCGTGGTCACGGGAACCGCCGACCGGCGGGGCGGTCCGGGCAAGAAAAAAGGCCGCTGCCCACTGGGGACGCGGCCTTGAGAGTTTAGGGAGGAAACGCACTGCAAAAGCAGTAACGAGACCAGACCTTACGCCCTGGATTACGACCTTGGTATTACCAAATCCGAATTGGTGCGGTGCGATATGCGCATAGCAATAGAGGAGTTTGGGGGTTGAATGCCTAGGTGGTGGGCAGGAATTCGGGGGTATGCACGGTTCCGGGCAAGGAAGACAAATGATGGGGCGGCTGATGATTTGTTGTGGAAGCCGTGAGGATGCGGCGGAGACTGGGCGATGACGGGACGAAGCGAGAAGGACAAGATGCTGGCCGGCGAGCTGTACCGCGCGACCGGACCGGAGATCGTCGCGGATCTGAGGCGGTCCGACCGGCTGCTTCAGCAATACAACGCGACGACCATGGACGACGCGGAGCGGCGGAGCGTCATTCTGCGGGAACTGCTGGGCGCGGTCGGTGACGACACGGTGATCCGGCCGCCGTTCCATTGCGACTACGGCCACAACATCCGCCTGGGGCGCGGCGTGTTCCTGAACTTCGGCTGCGTTTTTCTGGACGTGGTGGGGATCGAGGTCGGCGACCTCTGCCAGATCGGGCCGGGCGTGCAGGTCTATGCGGCGGACCACCCGCGCGATCCGGCGCTGCGCCGGGAGGGCTACGAGTTCGGCCGGCCGGTGCGGATCGGACGGAACGTGTGGATCGGCGGCGGCGCGATCATCCTGCCGGGGGTGACGGTCGGGGATGACGCGGTGATCGGCGCGGGGAGCGTGGTGACGCGCGACGTGCCGGATGGCGCGACCGTGGTGGGGAATCCGGCGCGGGTGGTGAATTCCCCTCTCCCGCCCCCGGCGGGAGAGGGAGGGACCCGCGAAGCGGGAGGGTGAGGGCTGAGTTTCCTGGGTAGACCTTGCCCTCACCCTCCCAAGGCTTCGCCTTGGGTCCCTCCCTCTCCCAGCGGGGCTGGGAGAGGGGATTTTCGTTACGCCGCCAGCTTTTCGCGGATCAGGGCCTTGGTCTCGTTGAGGCCATAGAGCTGGATGAAGGAGCCCATGCGGGGGCCGGTGGTCTGGCCGAGCAGGACTTCATACAGGGCCTGGAACCACGCGCGCAGCTCGGTGAAGCCGTGCTCCTTGCCGACCGCGAAGACCTCGTTCTGGATCACGTCGGCCGGGGCGTCGGCGGCGATGCCGTCCAGGCGCTTCAGCAGATCCTCCAGCGCGGCGCGCTCGGCGTCGGTGGGGGCGCGGAAGCGCTTCGTCGGCTTCACCTGATCCTGGTAGTAGCGGACGGCGTAGCCGACCAGCTTGTCCAGGAAGGGGCTGTTCTCCGGCGTGGCCTCGGGCGCGTAGCGGCTGATGAA
>JAEZID010000384.1 GCA_023416195.1 Pseudomonadota bacterium
TCGGCGGCAGAACCCCGGACGAGGCCTACCAGAGCACACCGGACCGGATCAGATTGGCGGCATGATACGAACCTGAACCAAGCTTATTCCAGCCGCAATTCTGTCCGGGAAACGGGGACCAGCTCACCCTCGATGCCAGGTTCCGGGAGCGGCACGGGGCCTACAACCTCGACTACAGCATGAGCGGCGACCGCGACATCGCGCCGGTCAACGCCTGGGACAACGGGGTGCACACCTTCTTCAAGTTCCCCGGCGGCCGCGACATGCCGGCGATCACCATGGTGGGCGAGGACGGCAAGGAGAGCATCGTCAACCGCACCACGCACGGCGCCTCCAACAACACGGTGATGGTCCACAAGGTCAACGCCCGGTGGATGCTTCGCCTCGGCGACCGGGTGCTCGCCGTCTTCAACGAAGGCTTCGATCGGTACGGCGTGGAGAACACCAGCGGCACCAGCTCGCCGGCGGTGAAGCGCGTGATCAGGGAAGGCAAGTGATGGTCCGACGGAAGACCGATCACGACGTGGTCGACGCCGGCGCCGAGTTGGAGCGCGCCGAGCAGCGGCGCATTGAGGGCGAGCGCGGCCCGTCGGATATCGGCGCCGAGCGCCGGCGCGCGCCGCCGGGCTCGCGCGCTTTCCTGCTGGTCATCGTCGCCTGCGTGGCGGCGATGACCAGCGTGTTCACCTACAAGGCCATGGCCATGCGCGCCCCAGCAGCGGACGAGGCCGGGGCGAAGCCGGGCCAGACGGTGCGCCAGATCATCCCGGCTCTGACCCCGCGACCGCTCCAGCCGGAGTCCGCTCCCGCGCCCAAGGACGCTCCGGCCGTCGCACCGCCGGCCGCGGAGCCGCAACCGGAACTGCGGCCCGGACCGTCTGCGGAAACCCGCAAGCCGACCCAATCCAAAACGGAAAAGAGCCCGGAGGAGTTGCTGCGCGAGCGGCGCCTGAAATCCGCGCTGGGCGGCGCCGGCGGCGTGGACTCCGGCCGCGTGGCGCGGGCCTCCGCGGAAGACGGCGGTCCCGCCGGCTTCATGGGCGGCGGGGGCAGCGGAGGCGGCGACCTGGCCAGCAAGCTGGAGCCGATGCAGCTCAAGAGCTCAAAGGCCGGCCGCCTGGGCAACCGGGACATGCTGCTGACCCAGGGCACGATGCTGGATTGCGTCCTGGAAACCCGGATGATCACCACCCAGCCGGGCATGACCACCTGCCACCTGACGCGCGACATCTACTCGGCCAACGGCCGCGTGGTGCTGCTCGACCGGGGCTCGACGATCGTCGGTTTCTACCAGGGCGGCATCACCCAGGGGCAGGCGCGCATCTTCGTCCAGTGGCAGCGGGCGGAAACGCCGGCCGGCGTGGTCATCGCGCTGAACTCGCCCGGCACCGGCCCGCTCGGCGAGGCCGGCGTCGGCGGCACCATCGACACGCATTTCTGGGAGCGGTTCGGCGGCGCGATCATGATCAGCCTGATCGGCGACCTGGGCGACACCGCGTCGTCCCTCGCCAGCAGCCGGGGAAACGGCAACCAGACGAACACGCTGCAATTCTCGAACACGGCGCAGGGCATGGAGCAGGCCGCGACCGAGGCCCTGCGCAATTCCATCAACATCTCGCCGACGCTGTACAAGAACCAGGGCGAGCGCGTGGCGATCCTCGTCGCCCGCGATCTCGACTTCAGCGGGGTCTACGCTCTTGAAACCCGATAGCAGGCCCGACACCCGCCCCGGCCGCGACCAGACGGTCCTGCAGCTTCTGCGGCCGCTCGCCCCCTTCCTCGAACGGCCGGACGTCATGGAGGTGTCGATCAACCGGCCAGGCGAGGTTTGGACCAAGACGTTCCAGGGCTGGTCGAGCGTCAAAGTGCCGGAGCTGACGATGAGCTACCTGCAGTCCCTGGCGACCGCGATCATCGTCTACAACGGCGTGCCGCCGAAGAGCGTCGTGTCGGTTACCCTGCCCGGCGGTCAGCGCGGCCAGATCGTCACGCCGCCGGCCTGCCTCCTCGACACGATCTCCTTCTCGCTGCGCAAGCACACGGCGGTCGTCAAGACGCTGGAGGAGCTGGAAACGGAGGGGGCGTTCGACGCCGTCTCCGACATGAGTTTCCACAAGCCCACGGCCGCGGAGTGCGCCGACCTCCTGCGCGCTTCGGACATCACGCGGCTGGAGCCCTTCGAGGCCGAACTGCTGACGCTGAAGCGGGACGGCCGGATGCGCGCGTTCCTGGAAGCCTGCGTGCACCACAAGCGGAACATCATCGTCGCGGGCAAGACCGACTCCGGCAAGACGACCTTTGCCCACTCGCTGATCGCCAAGGTGCCGACCAGCGAGCGCGTCGTGACGATGGAGGACACCCACGAGCTGCGCATCGAAAGCCACCCCAACCGCGTCCACATGCTCTACGGCGAGGGGCCGGGGCGGATATCGGCGACGGCGTGTCTGGAATCCTGCATGCGGATGTCGCCGGACCGGATCTTCCTCGCCGAGTTGAAGGGGAACGAGACCTGGGACTACGTGTCGTCCCTCAACACCGGCCACCCCGGTTCGGTGACGACGGTCCACGCCGACAGCGCGGTCCTGACCTTCGCCCGGCTGGCGCAGCTCATCAAGCTGACGCTCTACAGCCGGGTGAACGTGGTCCTGTTCTTCCGGACACGGAAGCTGGTGGAGGTGTTCTACGATCCGATTTTCGCGAAGGCGAAGCTGGTGTGACCAGCTGGAAGGCTTGGGTCCATACAACGATGGCATAGTGGCAAGAGGGCACGCGCTTGCCCTCACTGCAGCGTCGGCGCGCGTGCGGCAGACTTGACGTAATGACACACGTCATTACATATTGTGGTGGCACAGCGCGGAGGTTCCCATGCACACGACCAAGCTGACCAAGGTCGGCAACTCCACCGGGCTCACCCTGCCGCGCGACGTTCTGGCCGCGGCCGATCTCCAGCGCGGCGACGAAGTGGCGGTCGAGGTGCGGGACGGTCGCATCGAGATCTCGAAGGCCGGCGACACCTACAATCACGCCATGGACATCGGTCGCCGGTTCTCCGCGCGCTATCGCCGCACCATGGAGATCCTGTCCAAGTAGCCGGCCATGGACCAACCGACCATCCAAGGGCGCCCCTACGTCAACCCACCGCTCCAGGCGGTGTTGGACCTGCATGGGGAACTGCTGGCGGAGCACGGCGGTGCTGCCGGTATTCGTGACATGGGTGCACTGGAAGCGTCCCTCGCCCGCCCGTACCAGCTCATCGCTTACGACGATGACCGGCTGACGATCTTCGACTTGGCGGCTGCGGTCTGCGCCAGCATCTGCCGCAATCATCCCTTCGTGGACGGCAACAAGCGCGCCGCCTTCGTTGCGCTCGGCCTTTGCCTGGGCTTGAACGGCTTCGAACTGGATGCCGCCGAACGCGAAGCCGCCGACACCATCCTGGCGCTCGCCGCCGGCACCCTGAGCGAGGAAGCGTTCCGCAACTGGGTTGCCGACCACGCCTACGACATCGCCGAGACCGAATCGTAATCGAGCATTGGAGGAACTCCGCCCAGGCAAATCCGCCGTGGATGTCACGGTGATGCCTGAACGTATAGACACGCGCAGATATTCAGCCTCCCACTTCGCGTCTTCGTCCTTTCTCCTTATTCCCTCCTTGACGGCCCTGCTCCCGCGATTGCGCTGCGTCCACAGTTCGCTCCCGCATCCTTTCATGCAGCGTCCGCCGTGTACGGTCACCGGTGAGTCCTCCATGCTCACGCGCGAGATCCAGCGCCGCGTGCTTGATGGTTTCCCACATGATCGCGGCCGGCAGCGTCTTCGCGCTGTTCGTGTAGATCCGCGCCTCATGACGGGCGCGCGAGATGGCCACGTAATACACATCCTTCGCCGTGGTCCGGCTCTCGGCGTGGGCGTCGATCAGCACGCGGTCGGCGGTGAGGCCCTGGCTGCTGTGCACCGTCGTCGCGTAGGCGTGATCGAGGTGCAACGGCCTGTCGGCCGTCAGTTCCACCCGCCGCGCCCCGTTGCCGAGGGTGACGCGGTCCCGGGTGACGACCTCGACCCGGAAGCGGTCACCGTTGGCCACGTCCAGTTCGGCGTTGTTGCGCGTGATCCGCACCCTGTCGCCGACCGACAGCTCGGCCCGCTGGTGCTGGTACACTGACAGCTTGGTGGCGAGCCGCGGGCTGAAGGCGATGGTCTCGCCCTCCGGCGCAACGCGGCCGGGCACAGGCGATGCCTCCCGCTCCTCCGTCATGCGGCGCACCACGAGGCGGTTGCCCGGCCCGGTGTCCTCCACCCGGTACAGCGCACCGCGCTTCATGCCAAGGCGTTGGTAATCCTGCTCCGGCTGGATCACGTCGCCGATATGGTAAGTCTTCGAATGCCGGCGCTCGGCCTGGGTCGTGTCGCGCCGGACGAGGGTGTCGTACTCCAGCCCCTTGCCGGCCACGCCCAGCCCCTCCCGCACCATGCGGTTGAGGTCGCGGCGGGCCTCGTTGGTGCCCGAGACGATGATCGTCCGGTCGCGGTCCGGCGGGCTCAGCGCGGTGTAGTCGCGGGCGATGGCGGCGCGGCGCGCGCTGTGGTCGGCGATCTCGATTACGGCCCCGATCCGCGCGAGCGAGGCGCCGGTCTGACCCACGGCGGCCAGTTCCACCGCCTTTTTCAACTCGGGGTTCTTCTGGCGCTGGATCTCGGCCATGGCGGCGGTGCTCATGCCGGCAACCTGGAGCTGGTCGAAGGGCCGGCCGGCCTCGATGGCCTTGGTCTGCGCGGTGTCCCCCATCAGCACGACGCGCGCGCCGGCCTTCTCCGCGATCCTCAGCACTTGCTCCATCTGCCGCGCCGGGACCACGCCGGCTTCGTCAATCACCAGCACGGTGCGCACGTCGATCCGCTTGTCCTTGGCCTTGAGGAAGGAAGCGAGCGTGTTCACCTCGACGTTCAGCGCCTGCAGCGCCTTCACCTGGCTGCCGTAGGGGGCGAGCGCGCGAACCCGGTAGCCTTCCTGTTCGATCATCCCCTTGGCGGTGTCGAGCATGTGGCTCTTGCCGGTGCCGGCGAAGCCCTGCACGCCCACCACCCGGTTGCCGGTCGTCAGCATCAGCTCGGCTGCCGCGCGCTGCCCGCTGTTGAGCGTCGTCGCGTCCAAGCGGGACCGGGCAGACTCGGCCACCAGCACGGGAGCGACCTGCCCGCGGCCGTCGCGCTCGATGCGCAGGATCGTCGCCTCGCGCTCCCGCGCGACCTGGGTGGTGTAGCGGGCCTCGACCGGGACAAGGCCGCCGGCCCGGATGGCGGTGTCCACGCGCTCCCGCGCGGCCGGCCGGTCCAGGCCGCGCCCGGTAAGATCGGCGATCCACGCCAGCCGGGTCTTGGCCCGGCGCCGGTCCCACCGCGTCACCGGCCGGCCGGTAGAGCGGGCTTTCGCGGATCAGCGCGCCGCGCTCGGTCTGCCGCTTCAGCTCCGCCTGCACGTCGGCCAGGCGCACGGTGCCGACGCCGTGGCGCATGGCCGTGTCGATCAGCTCGCGCTCGGTGACGACGGCCTGCCGCTCGGTCAGGTGGTTCACGGCGTAGCGCAGCGCGCGCTTGGCCGCCTCCTCCGCCGGGACGAGGCGGGCGGGGTCGTCGCGGTCGGCGGCGGGCCGCTTCCGGCCGGTCTCGTCGACGGCCCAGTCC
>JAEZID010000388.1 GCA_023416195.1 Pseudomonadota bacterium
GCGGACTTCAACGGATTACGGCTTCCACGCCGATCCCCGAGCCGCCACCAATCCCCCCTCCACGCAAGACGCCGGGGTCCGGCGTCAATGGTTCCGGCGTCAATGCGTGTGGGGACGCGTCAGCGCGGAGTCCGGGTTCAGGCGGACGCCGAAGCCCGGCGTTTCCGGAACCTTCAGGCGGCCGTTCACCGGCACCGGCTCGTCGAGCAGAAGCGGGGTGAACATCGGCACCACCTCGTCCGCCTTCGGCGCCATCATCAGGAACTCGGCAAACGGGCTGTTATGCCGGGTGACGACGAAGTGGTAGCTGTAGACGCTCGACCCGTGCGGCACGACCAGCGCGTTGTGCGCGTCGGCCAGCGCCGAGATCTTGATCAGCTCGGTGATGCCGCCGCACCAGCCGACGTCCGGCTGGATGATGTCGCAGCAGCCCATCTCCAGCAGCATGCGGAAGCCCCAGCGCGTCGCCTCGTGCTCGCCGGTGGTCACCAGCATGCCCTTGGGCACGTCGCGGCGCAGCTGCGCGTAGCCCCAATAGTCGTCGGGCGGCAACGCCTCCTCGATCCACTTCAGGCCCAGCTCGTGCGCTCCCCGCGCCAGCCGCGTGGCGTAGTTGAGGTCGAGGCTCATCCAGCAGTCGTACATCAGCCAGAAATCGTCGCCGACGCGCTCCCGCATGTCGGCCAGCAGGGCAAGGTTCCTGCGCAGGCCCTCCTCCCCCTCGGCGGGGCCGTGGTGCAGCGGCAGCTTGCCGCCGATGAAGCCCATCTCCTTGGCAAGGTCCGGACGCGCGCCGGTGGCGTAGAACTGCAACTCGTCGCGCACCGGTCCGCCGAGCAACTGGAACACCGGCTCGCCCCGCACCTTGCCCAGCAGGTCCCACAGCGCCAGATCGACGCCGGAGATGGCGTTCAGCACGATGCCCTTGCGCCCGTAGAAGAGGGAGCCGTTGAACATCTGGTCCCAGATCTTCTCGATGTCGGTGACGCGCTGGCCCTCGACGAAGCGGGACAGGTGCTTTTCCACGATCCAGGCGCCGATGTCGCCGCCGGTGGTGACCGCGAAGCCGGCGGTGCCGTCCGACGCCTCGACCTCCACCACCAGGGTGCCCAGAACGTTCAGGCCAAAGGTCTGGCGGCTCTGCCGGTACTCCGGATACTTGCTCATGGGGGTGGCGATGTGGTCGTCGATCCAGTGGTCGGCGCCCTGGTCGTGATAGTCGGCGCCGCCGCCGCGAACGGTGAAGGCACGGACCTGACGGATGGTTGGCACGCTCATGGGTTCGGTTCCCGTTGCTTTCAGTGTTGCGAGCAGGCGGCGCCGGAGGCCCGCCGATCAGCGGGGGCCTGGACGGACGCAGAGGTGGCGGGTGAAGGCATGTGCGTTTCCTCGGTTTTTGCGGGCGCTTCTTGTTTCGATGCCCGTGGGATCGACGCGGCGCTCAGTACACGGCGCGGCCGCCGGAGATGTCGAAGACGGCGCCCGTCGTGAAGGAGCAGTCCTCGGTCGCCAGCCAGCCGATCATCGCCGCCACTTCATCGACCTGGACAAAGCGGTTCATCGGAATCTTCGACAGCATGTAGTCGATGTGTTCCTGCTTCATCTGCGCGAAGATGTCGGTCTTCGCGGCGGCGGGCGTGACGCAGTTGACGATCACGCCCTTGGTCGCCAGCTCCTTGCCCAGCGACTTGGTCAGTGCGATCAGCCCGGCCTTCGACGCGCTGTAGTGGGAGGCGTTGGGGTTGCCCTCCTTGCCGGCGATGGAGGCGACGTTGACGATGCGCCCGTAACCGCGCTGGATCATGTGCGGCACCACCGCCCGGCAGGTCAGGTAGGGGCCGACGAGATTCACGTCGATCACCCGGCGCCACACCTCGGGATCCAGCTCCCAGGTCGGGGCGTTGCCGCCGGTGATGCCGGCGTTGTTGACCAGCACGTCGATCCGGTCGAAGCGGTTCAGGGTCTCCGCCGTCGCGTCCGCGACGGAACGCTCATCGGTCAGTTCCACGGCGGCAGCGGTCACGTCGCCCAGGCTGGACAGGCGTTCCTTCGCCTCCTCCACCTTCGCGGCGTCCACGTCCCACAGGGACAGCGCGGCGCCCGAGCGCAACATGCGTTCCGCCACCGCGTAGCCGATGCCGCGCGCGGCTCCGGTGACGATGGCGACGCGGCCGGTCAGATCGAGCTTGTTCATGGCTTGGGGTCTCCCTGATTGATTTTTGGAAAGCTGCCGCCGGGCATGGCTCTCCCGTTGCGGCCGGACGCCTGTCCGGCCGGGGATTTCACTGGCGTTTTTGAGAGTGGTTACGGCGCCGCCACGGTCCTCTGCCGCTGCTCGCCGAGGCCGGCGATGCCGAGACGCATCGTCTGGCCGGCGTGCAGGTAGAGCGGCGGCTTCTGGCCGAGGCCGACGCCCGGCGGCGTGCCGGTGGAGATGACGTCGCCCGGCTGAAGGGTCATGAACCGGCTGATGTAGGACACCAGATGGGTGACGCCGAAGACCATCGTCCGCGTGTTGCCGTCCTGGAAGCGCCGGCCGTCCACCTCCAGCCAGAGGTCCAGTTGCTGCGGATCCTCCACCTCGTCGGCGGTGACCAGCCAAGGGCCGATGGGGGCGAAGGTGTCGTG
>JAEZID010000416.1 GCA_023416195.1 Pseudomonadota bacterium
ATCAGGATGCTCCAGGCAACCGCAAAGCCAATCTCCAAACCAGGAGACCGGTCCGCGTCGCGGCACCAAACACCGCCGCCTGCGCATCCCTTCTCACAACACGGTATCAACTTGTCCAAGAAACCGCGGAATGCTTGACGACATCGTCGGGCCTTCCGCTTCCCTCCGCGTCGTCGCCGCCTCGTGGGTGGCCGTCGCGTCGGGAGGCGCTTTATAGGCGGGAGCCTTCGGGCGAGCAAGCGCTTTTTTCGTCGGCTCGCGTTTTTTCCTCAAGGCCCCAGCAGGACGGTCGCGGCGCCGTCGATCAGACGGCGCATGTTGGCGAACAGCGTCGCCATTTGAAGCGTCACCAGGAACCCGAGGGAATAGACCAGACCCGGCCGCACCGCCTGCAACCGGCCGAGCCAATCACGCAGCCCGGCCGGCACGGGCACGGTCAGCACCGCGATCATGATGAGGACGCCGACCACGCCGCCCGCCAGAATGTCGGTCGGATAATGAAGCCCCAGATAGACGCGCGGCAGGCAGATCACCACCAGCGTCCACAGGAAGGCGACGATGCCCACCGTCCGGTTCGCCCACCACAAGGCCGTGGCCAGCGCGAAGAACAGCACGGCGTGATCGCTGGGAAAGGAACTCCACCCATCGACCGCCCAGGCGTTCACGTCATGGGGAACGACGAACCCGATGTCCGGATGGTGGACCGGCCGCAGCCGCATCGGCAGGAAGTTCTGCATCCCCCGCCCCACGGCGATGGCGACCAGCGCGCCGACGATGGTCCGCACGGAATAGAGGTCCGGCCCGATCAACGTTCCGCTCCGCCGCGTCCAGCACCACCACAGCAGGGCCAGCAGCACGCCGCCTTTAAGCAGATCGCTTTGCTCGATCACGTAAATGGTTTTGTCGGCGGTCATGCTGACGCGGCTCAGCGCGTTCAGCGGCTCCATGATGGCAAGGTCGAAAGCCGTGGTCACGTCGTTCCTCCCGCGGGTGCTGCCGCCTTGGACGCGGCAATCCGCAGGGGGAACGGCTGCGGAGACGGGTCGTTCGGAGGGTGAAACGGCTTATCTCTCCGGCGTTGCCCCGTTTCGGCGAAACCTCGGCGGGAATGGAGCGTTTCCCGGTGACGCCGCACCCGCCCCCGCGAGGACGCCATGGTTCGCCTTCACATCGCCGCAACCTGCACGCTTCTGCTGTCGGCCTGCGCCGGCAACGCCCCCGCCACGCCGCACGCGGCCCCTCCGCAAACCGCCGAAATAGGCTGTCCCGATGGGATCGACCGGTCCATTGACGACGATCTTCGCCTGGGCGATCTTCACGACGATGTGGAAACCCAGTGGCCCGACGGGTTTGGTCAGCCGCTCTCTCCGATGGAACGCGAGCGTCTGTTCCCGGGTTGCTGACCGTCCGCCTTACGGCCCGTTGAACTGGACGGTGCCGAGCCCGGACAGGTCGTAGCCCTGAAGCTCTTCGGCCCGCCGCGCCGCCAGCGGCGAGCCGGCGAAGCGCAGCAGCGTCTGCAACGGCGGTTCGAAATAGTCGCGGCGGCGCATGACCAAATCGTAGCGTTCCCAATGCAGCGGCACGAAGTCCAGGCGCAGCTGGTGCGCCACCGCCCGGATGGCGAGCCCGGCGTCGGCCTGCCCGCCGAGCACCGCGAGTCCGACCTCCGTCTCCACCCGCACCGGGCGGTCGAGCGTCACCAGATCGCCCCAGCCGAGTCCCGCCTCCTTGATGAGGTGATCGAACAGCAGTTGCGCGCCGGCTTCCGGCTGGCGGCGCACGATGCGGGCGCGTGAGGCGGCGAGGTCGGCCACCGACCGGATGCCCAGCGGGTTCCCGGCCGCGACCACCAGCCCCTGCTCCCGCCGCGCCCATTCGATGGCGACCACGTCCCGGTCGCCGAGCCGCCGCCGGATGAAGGGCAGGTTCTGGTCCCCGCTTGCCGCGTCGAAGGCGTGCAGGCCGCAGGCGACCGCCGCCCCTTCGGCGAAGCGGTCCAGCCCGCTCAGGCTTCCCCCGCCCATCAGCGCCAGCCCGCAACGCGACTCGTCCACGCACCAGTCGAGCAGCGGGTCGTGGCTGCCCGCGATCACCGGAGGCGGCGCGGCGGCCATCCGGACGACCGGCTCGGCCCCGTTGCGCGCGGCCAGCCAGTGATCGATCTGGTCCTTGGGGAACAGCCATTTGCCGCCGACGCGGGTGCAGGGAATCTCGCCCCGCTGCACGAGGTCGTAGACCTTGCGCTGCTTCAGGCGCAGGTAATCCGCGATCTCCCGCGTGTTCAGCAGCTGAACCATCGCCTCTCTCTCCAAAACGTCCGCCGATTATGGTCGGTTCGGGAAAATTTGCAAAGGCGCGGAGCCGTTGCACCGTTTCGCGCAACGCCCCGCCACCGCCGCGAAACCATTCACCGTTTCCGTATTATTTGCCGATCGTCGGGAAATTACCGCGCACCCGATAAACAAAACCACCGCACATTGGCCATCAACGCCTCAAATTTCTTGCGGTTCATTCAATAAACACCATAGTTGTTTTCTGGATACCATTTCACTTTACTCAGTTCCGGGAAACGCCAGCATGCCGACGATGGCAAGAAAGCGCGCTTTTGCCTGCATCGGGTCGGGCGCCGCCATCGGTACGCTTGGCGGGCTCATGGGGCTGGGCGGGGCGGAATTCCGCCGGCCGTTTCTGGTCGGCGTGCTCGGACTCGCGGTGCGGGTGGCGGTGCCGGTCAATCTGGCGGTCAGCTTGATCGTGCTGCTGGCCGCCCTGCCGGCCCGCGCCACGACCATCGCCCTCGGCGACCTCCTTGCGCATCTGCCGGAGCTGCTGGGCATGGCCGCCGGTTCCATCGCGGCCGCCTACATCGGGGCCGGTCTGCTGAGGCGGGTGTCCGACCGGGCGCTCGGCACGGTGATCCTGGGGCTGCTGATGGCGCTGGGCGTCGTGATGATCGGCGATGCGTTCCTGAGCGACGGCGGGGCGGGCCTCGCCCCCGAACTCCCCGCCTGGCGCGCCCTCGCCTCCGCCGCCTGCGGGATCGTGGTCGGTCTGGTCAGCAGCCTTCTCGGCGTCGCCGGAGGCGAATTGATCATCCCGACCTTCGTCCTCGGCTTCGGCGTGCCGGTGAAGCTGGCGGGCTCCATGAGCATGCTGGTCGGCCTGCCGACCATCGCGGCGGGACTCGTCCGCCACCTGCGCGACCCGGCCTGCCCGCTGCGCTCCGGTGGCGCGTGGCGCGACACGGTGGGGCCGCTCGGCGTCGGGTCGGTGCTGGGCGCGGTGGCCGGCGGGCTGCTGCTCGGCCTCGTGCCCGCCGACGTTCTGAAGGTGACGCTGGGCGCGATCCTGATCTGGTCCGCCTTCCGGACCTTCGCGCACCAGAAACGGTGACTGGCCGGCCTCAGCGCTGCTCGTAGACGGACGCGCCGCCGGGCGCGCCGAACAGCACCACGGCGTAGGGCTCCTTCACCCCGGTCTCCATGCCCGGCGAGCCCTGCGGCATGCCGGGAACTGCGAGCCCCTTCGCCGCCGGGCGCTCCCGCAACAGGCGGGCGACGCTGTCGGCGGGAACATGGCCTTCCAGAACATAGCCGTCGACCAGGGCCGTGTGGCAGGACTGCATGGTGGCCGGCACGCCGAGCCGCGCCTTGATCGGATCGACGTCGTCCACATCGTGCACGGTCAGCGCGTATCCGGCGGCGCGCATGTGCTGCACCCAGCCTTCGCAGCAGCCGCAGCTTGGCGATTTCCACACGACCACCTCGGTGGCCGCGGCGGAGGCGACGCCGATCGCGCCGCGCACCGCGATGGCGGTCCCGCCGATCGCGAAGCTGGCCCCCATGGCCGTCAGGAACATGCGCCGATTCATCGCCATGACCGCACCCAATCCTTTGTCCGGAACCCTTGCCGAAACCCCATTGCCGCCCGGCCCACCGTGCCGGACGGCGCGCAGTCTGCCGCCATGGAGCGGACCGATCCTTGACCGTGCTCAAATGGTGCCTTCGCCGATCGCGAAAAGGGCATCAAGGAAAATCGTATTTCCATGGAAAGGTTCCCGTTGCACGGGATGTGTTGCATCGGTTACCGCTAAATGAAATCGTCCAACATCACAGTTCCGTGCATCGGTGGCGGGGTTGCCCGGCCGGCGGTCATGGACGGACACGCCGGGCCACGCGCACCATGGGCAACGAGATTCTGTTCGCCGACGACGACCCGCCGACCACCCCCGGCAGCGAAGGCCGAAGCAGGAAGGGCGGGCCCAGGGAAGACGGACCCAAAGAAGACGCGCGGGGCGAAGGGCAGCCCTGGACGATCCTCGTCGTGGACGACGACAAGGAGGTGCACGCCGTCACCCGGCTGGCCCTCGACAAGCTGCATTACAAGGGCCGCCCGCTGAAGCTGATAAGCGCCATGTCCGGCGCCGAGGCCGCGGACATCCTGCGCGCCACCGGCGACGTCGCCATCGTCCTGCTGGACGTGGTGATGGAAACCGACGACGCCGGCCTGAAGCTGGTCCGCACCATCCGCGAGGACATCGGCAACCACGCCGTCCGCATCATCCTGCGCACCGGCCAGCCCGGCCAGGCGCCGGAGGAGAATGTGGTGCTGGCCTACGACATCAACGACTACAAGTCGAAGACCGAGCTGACCTCGCAAAAGCTGTTCACCACGGTCATCGCGGCCCTGCGCGCCTACGCCGACATCGTGGCGCTGGAAACGAACCGGCGCGGGCTGCAACAGATCATCCAGTCCACCGACCGCCTGTTCGAGCTGCGCTCCATGCAGCAGTTCGCGGCCGGGGTGCTGACCCAGCTGTCGGCCTTTCTGCGGGTGAAGCCCGACGCCATCCTGTGCGCCCGCCGCGGCGACTCCGGCGACGGCTCCCTCCATGTGCTGGCCGGGGCCGGCCGCTACGCCGAGGCGGCGGAGACTCCGCAGTCCGCCATCGCCCCGAACGTGGCCGACAGCATCGCCGAGGTCTTCCGCACCCGCCAGAGCGTCTACCGCCGCAACGAGACCACGCTGTTCATCCGCGTGCCGGACGGCGGCGAGGTGGCCGCCTGGATCCACACCGACCGCCCGCTGGACGAGGTGGATCGCGGGCTGGTCGAGGTGTTCGCCGCCAAGATCGCCATCAGCTTCACCAACCTCAGCCTGTACGAGCAGCTGCGCGAGGCGAACGAGACGCTGGAGGCCCGCGTCGCCGAGCGCACCCGCGCGCTGGAGGAGGCCAACGCCAAGCTGGAGCGGCTGGCCACGGTCGATCCGCTGACCGCCGTGTGGAACCGCCGCCATTTCCTGGAACTGGCGGCGGTTGAGCTGAGCCGGGCGCGGCGGCACGAACGCCGGCTCAGCGTCTTCCTGCTCGACCTCGACCATTTCAAGGCGGTGAACGACGGGCACGGCCACGCCGCCGGCGACGAGGTCCTGCGCACCGCCGTGGCCCGCGCCCGCAGCGCGCTGCGCACCTCCGATCAGATCGCCCGCTTCGGCGGCGAGGAGTTCGTCGTCCTCCTGCCGGAAACCGACATCGAAGGCGCCCGCATCGTCGCCGAACGCGTGCGCGCGGCCATCGCCGACGGCCCGGTCGATGCGGACGGGCATGGCCTTTCGGTCACGGCCAGCCTCGGCGTCGCCGAATGGAACGCCGGCGAGCCCTCCATCGAACACACCCTGCGCCGGGCCGACGCCGCCCTTTACGAAGCCAAGCAATCCGGCCGCGACCGCGTGTGTCTGGCCTCGACACAAAACGCATGACCAAGCCCTCGCATTGGACCGCTTTCCCGACCCTCCTCCGTCGCTTTGTTGCGCGGCGGTAAAAACCCGGCACGGCGCCACACATAGGCATTGAACGGTTCGGTGCCGTCGATTACCACTTGGTGGGTCCCGCATCCGATCCAGAACACGCTTCGAGCGAAAATTTCCAAAGATATGGGATCAAAGACGCGAACTCGACGATACGGCCCAGGCGCACAGTCCAGGTACAGGCCATGTGGAACGACTACGCCCAGGCGCTCTTCTTCGCGCTCGCGCTGTCCGGCATGGGTTTCGGCATCGCGAAGCTCGTCGTCGTGCTGGGTGAGCGCATGATCGAAAAGCGGCACGGCACCGGCGGGGTGCGCGGGGTGATCACGCGCCGCGCCAAGCTGGAATCCGGCCTGGAGGCCCGCAAGGGGGAACGCGCCGCCGAATTGCGCAAGATCGAAAGCGAGATCGCCGAGCTGATGAAGCGGCGCCAGACCCTGGAACGCCGGATCAAGGATTCCCAACGCGCGGGCGACCAGCTCGTCCGCCTGATCGGCGAGGAGAACGCGGGGACGCCCTGCTACATCGCCCAGCTGGTCAACAAATACGTGGGCACCGGCTCCCACCAGAAGAGCCAGCACGCCATCATCGACTCGTCCTGGGCGCAGCCCCAGACGGTGGAGGTGTGGGCGCGCTCCATGCCCGAAGCGCGGGCGGAGATCGAGCGGCGCTATCCGCCGGCCTTCGGCTATGCGGTGGTGCGCATGCAGGACGTGGGCGCCTCCGCCCCCGTCGCGAAGGCGGGCTGAGGGCGGGCGGACTGAAGGAAAACGGGGGAACGCCATGGCCTATCTGTTCGCCGCGCTGGTCGGATTGTCGTCGCTGGTGTTCGCCATGGTCATGGCGATGCGCCGCCTGAAGACGGCGGAGGAGCGCATCGCCAACGCCGTCTCGCGCAAGCAGGCGCAGGTGGACCGCATCAAGCGCGTCGCCCGCGTGACGCTGGAACAGGCCGAGGATCTGCGCGCCGCCCGCCGCCGCAAGGAGGTTGTCGAGGTCGCCTGCGAGGATCTGGAACAGCGGCTGAAGGCGTCCGGCGCGGCCGACCGGCGCGTCTACGTCCTGGACGACCGGCGCACGCAGGCGGACGTCGGCTGGCTGATGAAGGTGGCGAACCCGAACTACGCGCGCTTCAACCCCAAGCTGGAAAAGTGCGCGCTGGAAAGCTGGAAGCGCGGCCGGCGCTTCCTCGTCTGGGGCCTGGACGAGAAGAAGGCGCGCGAGAAGATGAACGCGCGCTACCCCGAACAAAAGGGCTTCATCATCCTGTCGGTCCAGCAGAGCCTGGGCTAACGGACGAGCCCCTCCGCGCGGCCTCTGCCGGTCGGACGGTTGTCGCCACCTCTTTTCGCTACCATCTTGCCTCTTACTTGCCTCATTCTGTGAGAGACAGGCGGAGGACCCGTGATGGATCTCGATTTGATTCTGCTCGGTGGTGCGATTGCGACGGTGCTTGCCGGTATCGCGGCGGCGTCGCGCCCGACGATGAAGCCGGTGCGCATCCGCACCCGCGACCGGCGCCGCCGGTAAGACAGGCACCGGTCCGGGCGGCGGTCAGCGGTCCAGGTCCCGGATCGCGCGGTTCAGTTCGAATTCCTTGGACGCGACGTAGGCTTCCACGCCCGCGACGCGCTTCTCGAAATCGCGGAAACGGTGGGTCAAGCCGGCCAGCGTGCGGTCGGGCTTGATCGACACGCCCCGCCAGAAGGCTTCCTCGTCGGGGTTGCTGTACAGCTGCCGCGGCTTGACCGGCAGCGCCAGCACCGCGATCACGTAGCCGAGGATCACCGGCGGCGCGAAGAAGAACAGGCCGATCACCATGGCCAGCCGCACCAGAACGGGCTGGACGCCGAAGTAACCGGCGATGCCCGCGCACACGCCGCCGACGACACCGTGTTCCGGGTCGCGGTACAGCCGGTGCGGGTTGGGCGAATCATAGGCCGAATGGGGCGGCGAAGGGCGGTCCATCGGGTCGTCTCCCATCATCTCGTCAGATCTTGTAGCTCGTCAGATCTTGTTGCGCCAGTTGGGCGCCTCGGCGTCGAGCACCCGTTCCAGCGTCTGAATGCGGCCTTCCAGCCGGTTGGCGATCTCCCAAAGCTCGGCCAGCAGCCGTTCGTCCTGCGCGGACAGCCCGCGCTGGGCGCGCCACTTGGTGATGTAGTGGAAGATGATCCACAGCGGTGCCACCACCGTCATGAACAGCACCGCGAGCACGAAGCCGAAACCGCTCATCAAGGGTCAGCCTTTCTTGTTCTTGAGAGTCCCCTCCCCCGCCGTCAGGTGGGGGAGGGTCAGGGTGGGGGCTCAGCGCCGACGTGTCCGCGTCAGTGTCCGCGTCAGCTTCCCTTGCGCGCCGCGACCCGTGCCCGCAGCGCGGCCAGATCGTCCTGGATCTTCTGCTCGGCCTCCAGGTCGGCGATCTCCTCGGACAGCGTCTTGGTGCGGCCGGCGTCGAAGGACTCGACCCGCCCTTCCAGCTCGTCGAGGTTCCGCTCGACCTGCTCGAAGCGCGAGAAGGCGTCGTTGATCCGCTCGTCGTGCAGCGCGGTGCGGACGCGCACCCGGTTGACGGCGGTCTTGGTCCGGGCGACCAGCGCCTTTTCCCGGTTCTTGGCGTCGGTCAGCTTGGCCTGAAGGCGGGCGATGTCGTCGTTGGCCTTGGACAGCGCCTCTTCGACCTGCCCCAGCTGCTGGGTCAGCGCCTCGGCCTCGTCCGCGGCCTCGGCCTTGCGCTTCAGGCACTCCTTGGCGAGATCCTCGCGATCGTGGGTCAGCGCGGTTTCGGCCTTGCGGTCCCAGGTGTCGCGCTCGCGCTGGAGGTCGGCGATGCGCCGTTCGATCTCCTTGCGCTCGGCGATGATCTTGACCGTGGAGGAGCGGACCTCGACCAGCGTGTCTTCCATCTCCTGGATGATCAGGCGGATCAGCTTCTCCGGATCCTCGGCGCGGTCCAGCAGGGCGTTGAGGTTGGACTGAACGATGTCCGTCAGGCGCGAAAAGATGCTCATGGGTTTGTTTCCCTTGGTGCTTTTAGCCGAGGAGGGTCGCGGCCAGGAAGCCGGCGGCGAAGAACAGCCAGCTCTCGGTCGGGCGGCTGCTGAGATAGGCGCGGGCGCGCTCCACGAACGGGCGGGCCTCGCGGTCGTAACGGTCGCGGTAGTGGCTGTAGCGGTGGTTCATGATGCTCTCCATACCCTGGCCCTCTTATCAGCAAGCACCGTGCCAACCGCCGAATCCTTGCCCCGCCTGGGGTTCGCCGTCTTGGACCATCGCCAAAACCGCGATACAATCGCCAAAATCATCAAAGCTTCGCCGAAGGCGCCATGCTGCCCTCCCCGCCCCCGCTGCTGGGGGAATCCCCGGCCTTTCTCGCCGCGCTGGCCCACATCTCCCGCGTCGCCCCGCTGGAGCGGCCCGTCCTGATCATCGGGGAGCGCGGCACCGGCAAGGAGCTGGCGGCCGCCCGCCTGCATTACCTGTCGCGCCGCTGGGACCGGCCCTTCGTGAAGGTGAATTGCGCCGCCCTGCCGGAAAGCCTGCTGGACTCCGAACTGTTCGGCCACGAGGCCGGGGCCTTCACCGGAGCGATCCGCCGCCAGACCGGCCGGGTCGAGCAGGCCGACACCGGCACCCTGTTCCTGGACGAGATCGCCACGGCCAGCCCCGCCGTTCAGGAAAAGCTTCTGCGCGCTGTCGAGTACGGGGAGATCGAGCGGGTCGGCGGCCGGACCCTGACGGTGGACGTCCGCGTCGTCGGCGCCACCAACGCCGACCTGCCGGCCCTGGCCGAGGCGGGAAAGTTCCGCGCCGACCTGCTGGACCGGCTGGCCTTCGACGTGGTGACCCTGCCGCCGCTGCGCGCCCGGCGCGAGGACATCCCCCTGCTGGCCGAGCATTTCGCCCGCGGCATGGTGCGGGAGCTGGAGCGCCCCCTGTTCCCCGGCTTCACGCCGCAGGCGCTCGACCAGCTTCTCGGCCACGGCTGGCCCGGCAACGTGCGCGAGCTGCGCAACGCGGTCGAGCGGTCGGTCGCGGCATCCGATCCGGACGGCCCGGTGGAGGAGATCACGCTCGACCCCTTCGCCTCCGCGTGGCGTCCCGCCGCTCCGCAGCCGGCCAAACCGGCTCCCCCCAATCCGGCCGAAGCGCCACCGCCGCCCGCACCGTCAGGGAATTTCGAGGAACAGGTCCGCGCCTTCGAGTCCGGCCTTCTCAAGACCGCCCTGGAACGCCACCGCTTCAACCAGCGCCAGACGGCCCAGACCCTCGGCCTCGGCTACCACCAGCTGCGCGGGCTGCTGAAGAAGCACGGACTGATCGGCAAAGGATGACAATCACTTCTTTTCCAGCATCAGCGTGCCCTTGTGCTGGAGCTTGTCCTTCAGCTTGTTCGCCAGCATGCCCAAGGCCCAGGGCAGCTGGACCTCGACGTTGACGCAATCCTCCTGCACGTCGATCCAGCCGGTGACCGTCTGGGCCAGCGCCACGACGCGGAAGTCCATGCGGTCCTCCACCCAATGGTCCTCCATGCTGGTCGCCACCGCGCTGAGGTAGGAGCGGGCCTGCCCCATCCCTTCCATCAGGCGCCGCTTGGCCTCCTGCCGGCCCAGCTGGTGGGGAATGGTCACGGTGAGGGGCTTCGACATGGACGGCGTCTCCGTTTCGGCATCGCAGGTCTCAAAAGACAACAAACAAGTTGGCGCCAAATCCCGTCATTCTTCTGCCACGGTGCAAGGACAAATCTTCTCCCGTTCGATGCCGCTCTTTCGGAGTAAGGCCCCGGAAGCGTATATGACGCGAACAGCTTTTCATTCAGGGGCAGCGACCGCGCCGTGAGCAACGACCGACCGGTTGAACTCTTTCCGGGGCCGCGCCCCGTCCAGACCCGCGACGAGAAGCCGGCGCGCCGCCCCAAGCTTCCGAAGCCGCCCAAACAGCCGCGCCAACCCAAGGCCGCCAAGCCACCCCGTCCGCCGCGCGCCCAGAAGGCCGGCCGCCGCTCGATCCTGGGCACGCTGGTCAACTGGGCGGCGGTGGCGGCCATCTGGTGCGGCGTCGGCGTCGGCGCGGTGCTGGCGTGGTTCGCACTCGACCTGCCGGACATCTCCAAGGTGGCGCAGTACGAACGCCGCGCCTCGGTCACCGTCCTGGCCGCCGACGGGACGGAGTTCGCCCGCTTCGGCGACCTGCACGGCACGACGCTGAGCGTCAAGGACCTGCCGCCGCACCTCATCGACGCGGTTCTGGCCATCGAGGACCGGCGCTTTTACGGCCATTTCGGCATCGATCCCATCGGCCTCACCCGCGCGCTGTACGTCAACTGGCGCTCCGGCCGGTCGGTGCAGGGCGGTTCGACCATCACGCAGCAGCTCGCCAAGAACCTGTTCCTGACGCCCGAAAAGTCGCTGAAGCGCAAGATCCAGGAAGCCATGCTGGCGCTATGGCTGGAGCACCGCTTCACCAAGGACCAGATCCTCACCGCCTACCTGAACCGCGTCTATCTGGGCGCCGGCACCTTCGGCGTGGACGCGGCGGCGCGCACCTATTTCGGCAAGCCCGCCACCCAGCTGGACCTGCGGGAGTCGGCGATCATCGCCGGCCTGCTGAAGGCGCCGTCGCGCTACGCCCCGTCCTCCAACCCCGACGAGGCGGCGGAGCGGTCCCGCGTCGTCCTGGCGGCGATGGCCGACGCCGGCTACATCACCGCGCAGCAGCTTGAGGCCGCCCGCAACACCCCGCCCGCGCCAAAGCGCAAGCCGGGCGGCGACGGACGCTACTTCGCCGACTGGGTGACGGAGCTGGTGTCGGGCTTCGTCGGCTCCGACCACGGCGACGTGATCGTGCGCACGACCCTGGACCTGAAGCTGCAACGCGCCGCCGAACAGCGGCTGGAGGAGATGCTCGCCGGCCCCGGCGCCGCCGCCAACGTGCGCCAAGGCGCGTTGGTCGCCATGACCACCGACGGCGCGGTCAAGGCGCTGGTCGGCGGCCGCGACTACGACACCAGCGAGTTCAACCGGGCGACCCAGGCGCTGCGCCAGCCCGGCTCCGCCTTCAAGCCCTTCGTCTATCTGGCGGCGCTGGAGGCCGGCTGGTCGCCCGACAGCCCGGTCGAGGACAGCCCGATCCGCATCGGCGGCTGGAGTCCCGGCAACTACGACGGCAAGTTCCGCGGCACCATCTCCATGGCGACCGCGCTGGCCCATTCCTCCAACACCGCGACCGTCCGTATCAGCGAACGTGTCGGGGTGGAGCGGGTGCGCAAGGTGGCGGCGAATCTCGGCATCGGCTCGCCGCTCGGCAAGGATTTGTCGCTGGCGCTCGGCACCAGCGAGGTGTCGCTGCTGGATCTGACCCGCGCCTACGGCGGCATCGCCAACCTGGGCGCGCCGGTCTGGCCCTACGCCATCACGGAGATCCGCGACCGCGACGGCAACGTTCTCTACCGCCGCCAGGGCAGCGGCACCGCCGCCGTGGTGGATCCGGCCCACGCGGTGCAGCTGGCCCGCATGATGGCCGGCGTCATCGACTACGGCACCGGCAAGTCCGCGAAGCTCGACCGTCCGGCGGCGGCCAAGTCCGGCACCACCCAGGAATACCGCGACGCCTGGTTCGTCGGCTTCACCGCCGATCTTGTGGCCGGCGTGTGGCTGGGCAACGACAACAACGACGCGATGAAGCGGGTCACCGGCGGCACCCTGCCCGCCAAGGTCTGGCAGGGCTTCATGATGGACGCCCACGCCGGCAAGCCGGCCCGCCCGCTGCCGGGCCTGGAAAGCGCGCCCGCCTACGTCGCGGGCACGGCGGCCGAACCGACCCGCACCGCCTCGGCCGCGCCGCCGCCGTCACGCGGTTCGACCGCCTCCGGGATCGGCTCGCTCATCGACAGCCTGATCGGCGGCGGCAGCGCCCCGCGCGTCCAGTACGACTACGGCAACTCGCAGCGATAACGCCTCAGCCCCGCTCCAGATAGCCGAGCACGCCCTTCCCGGCCTTCACGCCCATCGCAAAACAACCCTGGAGGAGGTAGCCGCCGGTCGGCGCCTCCCAGTCC
>JAEZID010000486.1 GCA_023416195.1 Pseudomonadota bacterium
GGGTGAGCCTCCGCCAGATCGGTAGGCACGCGGCGGTAATACTGAAGAACACCCCGCCGCTCCACGACATGCTTTGGCAGTTTAGGATTTTTCGCCACCCAAGCCCCCTCGAATCCGAAGGCCCCGCACGGATGCCTCCGGCAGGGCCTTTGTATCACCCGATGTATCGCACGCCGTTGACGAAAACCCAAGGGGCCATGCGGCGTTCAGGGATTTCAACGGTTCCGGCGGCGAAAACACAAGTTCTCCCTAGACTCAGGGCCGCGGAATTTCCGCGGCCCTTTTTTCTGTGCGGGCGCGTTCGGACGGCGGCCCGCGCCGGGGCTAAGGAAGCCATTGGGCAGGGGGGAGCACGCTGAAGGGGGCCGATGCCGGAACTGACCTTCGATCACAGCTTCCGCAGTGGGGCGTCGGTCCGCTTCAAGGTCGATTTCAGAGCGGCGCCAGCGGTTCCGGCGGCAGGTGGGCGATGGTGTCCACCATCTCGCCCATGTGGCGGGCCAGCACGTCCAGGAAGGGCAGGCGCTCCAGCGTGGCCTCGTCCATGTAGAGGTCGCGGCTGATCTCGATCTGCAAGGCGTGGATGCCCTGGCGGGGACGCCCGTAATGGCGGGTGGTGTAGCCGCCGGCGTAGGGGCTGTTGCGGCTGACCGTATAGCCCAGGCCGCGCAGGAAGCGTTCGGCGGCCTCGACCACCGACGGCGCGCAGGAATTGCCGAAGCAGTCGCCCAGCACGATGTCGGCCTGCCGGTGGTCGCGTCCGCCCGTCCTGGAATTGCCGCCGGAGCCGGGGCCAGGGGCGGAAGCGGGGGCGGGTGACGGCATGGAGTGGCAGTCGATCAGGACGGCGTGGCCGAAGCGGTCGCGCGTGTCCTCCACCAGCCGCCGCAGCGCCGTGTGGTAGGGGGTGTAATAGAGGTTGACCCGCCGCACCGCCTCGGCGAAGCGCAGCTTGCCCCGGTAGATGTCCTCGCCGTTGGCGACGACCCGCGCGATGGTGCCCAGTCCCGCCGCCACGCGCGGCGAGCGCGTGTTGACGAAGGCCGGGAGCTTGTCCGCGAACATGTCGGGGTCCAGCTCGTACGCTTCGCGGTTCAGGTCGAGGAAGGCGCGGGGGAACAGCGCGCGGATCAGCGGGACGCCCATCCCCGGCGCGCCCGCGAAGATTTCGTCCACGAAGCAGTCTTCCGACTTGCGCAGCGCGCGCGGGTCGAGGCGCGCCGACGCGAGGAAATCCGCCGGGTAATGGTTGCCGCTGTGCGGCGAGGCCAGCACCAGCGGCTTGGTCTGTTCGTCCGGCGCCAGAAGCTGGAAAGCCTGGTCCGGCGCGGTTACGGCATCGACGTGCGCATCCATGGTGACCCGTGATGTAGTCCAGCCGGCCCGTCCTGTCACGTCCCGTCCCGCATCCGCGTTTCCGCCTGGGAAGTCCGCCCGGGAATTCCGCAGGGGGACGGCCCGTCTGCGTTCCAACAGCCGACGGGATGTTTCCGACCGTCCCGGCAAAAAAATGAAATCCGGGCTTGTCAGGCCTTCGGGATGATGGTACATCCCCAGCCCACGCCGGACGGGACGGAAACGACCCCGAAGGCGACACGGATGGGCGCGTAGCTCAGCGGGAGAGCACTACGTTGACATCGTAGGGGTCACAGGTTCAATCCCTGTCGCGCCCACCATCCATGAAGGCCGGAACCCAGACGGGTTGCCGGCCTTTTCCCTGTTCGCACGATCCCGCTCCCTCTCGGGCGGGCGGTCTTCAGCCGCCGGAGGGCCGCCGACCCTTGTCGGCGACCGGTTCCTTGCGCAGGCCGGCGGCATCCTTGAGCGAGACGCTCAGCGACCGCGCGAGGCAGTCGTACCCCGCGTCGTTCAGGTGAACGCCGTCCGGTCCGACAAGGTCGGACATCGACGCCTGCCGGGTCTCCACCCACTGGCGCATCGCGGCGAAACGGCGGAACAGGCCGACGCCCTCGTCCTCGGCGATGCGGGCGATGCGGGCCTGCATGTCCTCGTGCATGGGCCTCGACAGCATGACCGGGGCGTATTGCAGATCCATCAGCACGACGTCCATGCCGGTCGCCTTCAGCCGCCGGATCCCGGTGCGGATCACCGTTTCGGCGGCGTCCGGATCCTCCCCGCGCAGCACGGTGTTGGCCCCGACCTGCCAGATGACGAGGTCCGGCTTCTCGTCCAGCACGTCGCGCTGGAAACGCCGGAGCATCTGCGCCCCAACCTCGCCGTTGACGCCCTTGTTGAGCACGTCCACCGTCACGCCGGGAAGCCGCTGCTGAAGAAGGTCGGCGAGGCGCGCCGGGTAGCTGCGCTCCGGCCGGCTGGCGCCCGCGCCGGCGGTGGAGGAGGAGCCGATGGCGACGATGCGCAACGGCCCGCCGGCCTCGATCCGCGCGGTCAGATGCGGTAGCGGCGCGGTGATGGCCGTGGCCTGCGGTTGAAAGGCGCAGGCGCTGGCCGGGTTGCCGGTGGGAGCGGACAGGGCCACCCGCCCGGCGAGGAACGGCGCCACGGCCAGGAGGGCGACGGAGGCCGCCGCGACGCGCCAGGGCGTGACGGAGCGTCCGCTCATTGCGCGTCCGCTCATTGTGCGTCGGCTCATGGCGCCGCTTCCGCCGCGCGGTCGAGCATGACGGAAACGCTGTCCGCGAGATGGCGGCCGATGCAGCGGTGCACGAACGTGAAGTCCTGCATCTTCGCCTCCTTCGGATTCGTGTCGTAGTCCACGCGCCCTTCCTCGTACCAGTGGCGCATCATCTCGTAGCGTGGAAAATGGAAGACTTCGTTGTTCTGGGTCACCCACTCCACGTAATCCAGATACGGCTGGAAGGTGATGAGCTGGGTGGTCTGCGGGCTGTACTGCATGTCCATCACGATCACGTCGACGCCGCGCTGGTGCGCCAGCGCGATGCCGGAGGCGAGCGCGGCGCCGAAGCTATCCGGGCTGATGTTGCGCATGGCGTCCACCGTTCCGACCTGCCACACCAGCAGGGACGCCGGCTGCGCCGCCAGCGCGTTGGCCATGACCGGCAGCATTTCCTGCGCGGTGGCGCCCGGCGCGCCGCGCACCGATACGCTGACCTTCCGGTCGGGCAGCCGCGCCGCCAACGCCTGCTCCATCACCGCCGGATAGCTGGCCGCCGCCCGGTCGGGGCGTGGGGTGGCGGTGTTGAGCACGAGAATGGGCAGGCCTTGGCCGCGTTTCAGCCGCTCCTGGACGCGGGGCAGGGATGCGTCGATGGTCAGGATGCTGTCCGGCACCTCGCACGGATCGGATGGCGCCTCATCGGCGCGCGCCGGAAGCGGGGCGGCCATGGCCCAGGCGCAGGCCCAGGCCCAGACCCAGGCGAGGAGAAGGACGGCGGTCGCGCGCTTCATGCGCTTGGTTCCCTGACGGGTGCCGGCTGGCGCGGCGGGCGGCCGACCGAGTTGTACCATGTCAGCGCCCGAGCGGCCGCGATCATCGCGGCGATGCCCGCGACTGTGACGCAAAACTGTGCAAAAAGCGAGCTGGACCATTGGGTCAGAACGGTCTGCCCGGCGAAGGACAGGAAGATGCCCAGGCAGAACACCTGAAGCGACTGCTGCCCGCACAGGATCACAGGCCGCAGGATCCGCCAGTGCAGCCACGCGCTGTCCCGCCGCGCCACTTGCAGGACGAGGTAGGCCAGCGCGAAGAAATGCGCCAGCCGCAGCGGGTCGAGGTCGGTCTTGCTGATCGGGTACAGGATCTCGGCCAGCCAGTAAGGCATCAGCGCGCCCAGCGAGGCGATGTGCCAGGACAGCACCAGCGCGAACGAGGCGAGGAGATAGGCCGCCGCACCCCAGCGCAGGAGCGGCCTTGGTTGTGTCAGCGCGGCGGCGGCGGCGGGAATCCGCTGGAAGGTCGCGCCGAGCACGAACAGGAGCTGCCAGGCGAAGGGGTTGAAGAACCATTCGCCGCCTTCCGGGTAGGTCGGCAGGTTCCAGCCGAACGCGCGGGCCGCCGCGTAGAGCGTCACCGAACCGGCCAGCAGGGCCAGCGGCCAGCGCCGCAGCAGGGGCAGCGCCAGGGGAAAGCTCAGCAGCAGGACGATGTAGAGCGGCAGGATGTCCAGGTTGGCCGGGCGGAACTTCAGCGCCAGCGCCTGGGTCAGCGACAGGGCCGGGTCGGCGAAGAAGGCGGCGATGCCCATTTCCTCGCTGAACAGGGGGTTGTCGAAGACGCGGGCCGTGTAGGCGACCTGGGCGGTGAAGGCGACGAACAGGAAGAGATAGGCGATGTACAGCGTCCAGCAGCGGTGCACCACCTTGGCCGCCGCGAAGGGCCAGCCGTGCTGGGCCAGGATCTTGGAATAGACCAGCGCCGACGTGAAACCGGAGATGAAGACGAACACTTCCGTCGCATCGCTGAGGCCGTAGTTGCGCAGCGTCACCCAGGCGATCTGGTTGCCGGGGATGTGATCCACGAAGATGAACCACAGGGCGAGCCCGCGGAAGAAATCCAGCCTGAGATCGCGCATACCGCCCGTGTTCGCCAAAACCCGTTCTCCCCGCCGGTTGTGTCCGGCTTGTCCGCCTTATCCGTCCTATCCGGTCCCATCTCACCCGGCAAGACCGGCCGCCAAGTTAATGCTGGAGGCGAGAATGGCCGTGTTGAAAATGAAGGACAGCAGCCCGTGCATCAGCACCAGCCTGCGCATGGCCGCCGACCGGGTCGTCACGTCGGACACCTGCGCCGTCATGCCGATGGTGAAGCTGAAATACAGGAACTCCGCGTAGGCCGGCGCGTCGTTTCCGGGAAAATCGATGCCCTGGCCGTCCAGCCAATAGTCGTGCGCGTATTGCTGGGCGAAGAAGAAATGGACGAACGCCCAGGACAGCAGCAGGGTCATGCCGGCCAGCATCGCGCTGTAGGGCGCCGACGGCGTGCCCTTCGCGGCGGCGAGTTCGGCGACGATCGCCGCCAGGGACGCCAAGGCCGCCAGCATCGCCACGGCCAGAACCGCCCATTTGCCCTGGTCCAGTTGCAGGGCGCGGTCCTTGATGGATTCCACCGTTGCGCTGCTGATGAACAGCAGCGTCAGGCCGACATAGACGACGATTCCGACATCCCAGCCGATCAGCAGGGCGGTCGTCCCGCGCACGAGGAAAGCCGCGACCGTCACGGTGATCGGCATGACGGCCAGAGCCGCCGACAAGGCCGGCCGGTGGCGGATGTGCCTTGCAACCCCGACCATGCCGTCATCCCCGGTGCGTGGAGGAACGGGCGAAATCATGGGCGGAAAAGGCCCCCTCCCGCGAGGGAAGGGGGCCTTTTCCCGGGACGTCACGCCGACTGCGCGGCCTTCGCCTCGATGCGGCGGCGGTGCAGGACGGGCTCGGTGTAGCCGTTCGGCTGCTCGCGGCCCTTGAACACCAGATCG
>JAEZID010000532.1 GCA_023416195.1 Pseudomonadota bacterium
CGACTGGATGGCCCTGCTCGGCCCCGCCGACCTGCCCGTGGCGCCGGTGAACACGATGCGGGAAGCGTTCGACGATCCGCAGCTGAAGCACCGCGAGATGCTGCTGGAGATGGAGCATCCCGTGGAAGGCCGCATCCCGCAGCTTGGCTTTCCCATCAAGTTTTCGGACACGCCGGGCCGGCTGCGCACGCCGCCGCCGCTGCTGGGCGAGCACAACGACGAGGTCCTGCAGTCGCTCGGCTACACCGCCGAGGACATCACGGACATGCGCCGGAAGAGCGCGATCTGACCGAAGAAAGCACCGGAGGGAACGTCATGTCGACCGCCACCCAGCACGGCGAGAAAGAAAGCTTCCAGTGGAACGTGCCGGCCACCTTCAACTTCGGCGCCGACGTGGTCGATCGCTTCGCCGAGGATCCGACGCGCGTGGCGCTGCTGTGGTCGAACGCCGAGGGGCATGAGGAACGCTACACCTACGCCGACATGGCGCGGCTGACCAACCGCTTCGCCAACGTGCTGGCGGATCAGGGAATCCGGAAAGGCGACCGGGTTCTGGTGATGCTGCCGCGCGTGCCGCAGTGGCAGATCGCCCTGGTCGGCTGCCTGAAGCTGGGCGCCGTGCCGATCCCCTGCATCGACATGCTGACGCAACGCGACGTGACCTACCGCGCCGCGCACAGCGGCGCGCGGGCGGTGGTGACCACGGCGGCCAACGCGGCCAAGTTCGCCGACATCGGCGCGCCTCTGGAGGTGCGGCTGTCGGTCGGCGGGGCCGAGGGATGGATCGACGTGGCCACGGCCCTGGACGGCGCCTCGGACCGGTTCGAGGCGGCCCGCATGCAGCCGGACGACCCCGCCATCATCTATTACACGTCGGGCTCGACCGGGCATCCGAAGGGGGTCACGCACGCCGCGCGCGGCCTGTACGCGTGGCGGGTGTCGGCGGAACACTGGCTGGGCCTCAACCCCGGCGACGTCATGTGGTGCACGGCCGACACCGGCTGGAGCAAGGCCGGCACCAGCATTCTGTTCGGCCCGTGGAGCCGGGGCGCGGCGGTGGTCTTCCACGACGGGCCGTTCGAGCCGCGCCATCGCTTCGAGCTGATCCAGCGCCACCGCGTTAATGTCTTCTGTGGTGCGGCGACCGAGTTCCGCCGTCTGGTGCAGGAGGACATTTCCGGCTTCGACCTGTCGTCCCTTCGGCATGCGGTGTCGGCGGGCGAGTCCGTCAACCCGGCGGTGGTGGAACGCTGGCAGGCACTGACCGGCATCCCGCTGCGCGAAGCCTACGGCCAGACCGAGACGCTGATGACCGTGCTGACCATGGTCGACCGGCCGCCGAAACCGGGATCCATGGGCCTGCCCTCCCCCGGCACGGAGATGGGCGTTCTGGACGAGGACGGCCGCCTCCAGCCGCCGGGCACGCCCGGCCAACTCGCCATGCGCCTTCCCAACCCGCAGGCGATGCTCGGCTACTGGGACGATCCGGAACGTACGGCCCAGTCGCGCATCGAGGGACCGGATGGCGCGTGGTTCCTGACCGGGGACATGTCCATGGTTGACGAGGACGGATACTTCTACTTCCTTGGGCGCAACGATGACGTTATTAATTCCTCCGGCTACCGCATCGGGCCGCTGGAGGTCGAGAACGCCTTGATCGAGCACGACGCGGTGCAGGAATGCGCGGCCGTTCCCAGCCCCGACGAGGAGCGCGGCGAGGTGGTCAAGGCCTTCGTCGTCCTGCGCGCCGGAGTCCAGGGCACGCCGGAACTGGTCAAGGAATTGCAGACTTTCGTCAAATCCGTCACCGCGCCCTACAAGTACCCGCGGCGGATCGAATTCGTCGAGGAGCTGCCCAAGACGGTGAGCGGCAAGATCCGCCGGCGCGTCCTCAAGGAACGTGAATTCGCTGACCACGGTAAGGAATGATGAAGGCCACCCGCAAGCTCTCCATCGAGAAGATCTCCGTCGCGCCGGCCTACAAGGTCGTGTCCCAGGCCATTGAGCGGCAGATCATGCAGGGCATCATCAAGGCCGGTGACATCCTGCCCTCGGAGACCGCGCTGGCCGAACAGCTGGGCGTCAACCGCTCCACCGTGCGCGAAGGCATCCGCTTGCTGGAGCAGAACGGGCTGGTCCGGCGCCGGGGCGGCAAGAAGCTGTTCGCCAGCGTGCCGCACTATCACGAGACGGCGGCCCATGTGAGCCGCGCCATGGTGCTGCACGAGGTGACCTTCCAGGAACTCTGGGAGACCATCATGGCGCTGGAGCCGGTCGCCGCCGAACTGGCCGCCGAGCGGGCCACGGAGGAGGAGATCGCCGCGCTGGAGGACAATCTGGAGCGCACGCGCCGCTCGCTCGCCAACAGCGAAAGCCTGACGGAGCTGGACATCGAGTTCCACCACCTGATCGCCCGGGCCTCGCACAACCGGGCCCTGCTGCTGGCGCGGGAGCCGTTGAGCCATCTGTTCTACCCGGCCTTCTACAAGGTCATGTCGCGGCTGAACGCCGGCGAGCGCCTGTTCTTCGCCCACGACAAGATCCTGGAGGGCGTGCGCAACCGCGATCCGCGGACGGCGAAGGACTGGATGGAAAAGCACATCGTCGATTTCCGGCGCGGCTACGAGCTGGCCAATCTGGACATACACGCACAGGTCGAGCCCTCCTCCCTGCCCCCGGCGGCGGAGTGACGGGCGCCAAAGCGGATTTCGATCCGCTTTGGACCGCGACGGCGGTCCCGGCCGCCCATGCGGCCGAAGCCTGGCCTCTCGCGGGAACTTCGTTCCCGCTGGCGGCAGGCGGATGCCACAGGCATCCGCTGAGAGCCGGCGAATGAGGCCATATGAATCTAAAGCGAATGCAAATTCGCTTTAAGGAGGCGCCGTTATGGATTGTCCCCTTCCCCCCTCCGCCCGCGCCCATCTATCGGCGGTCGAGGCCATCCGCACCCGCCGCAGCGTGCGTGCCTTCACGCCCGAACCGGTGCCCCGCGAGACGGTCGAATTCATCCTGAGCCTCGCCAGCCGGGCGCCCAGCGGGTCGAACATCCAGCCCTGGAAGGTCTATGTGATCGCCGGCGCGCCACGGCACGCGCTGTCGGCGGAACTGCAAGCCGCGCATTTCGATCCCGCCGACACCGAGGGGGGCGAGGAATACCGTTACTATCCGACCCAGTGGTTCGAGCCTTATCTGGCCCGCCGCCGCAAGGTCGGCTGGGATCTCTACGGCACACTGGGCATCGCCAAGGGCGACAAAGAGGCCACGGCGCGCCAGCACGCCCGCAACTACGACTTCTTCGGCGCGCCGGTGGGCC
>JAEZID010000004.1 GCA_023416195.1 Pseudomonadota bacterium
GAGAAGGCCCCGGAAAAGTCCACCGGGACCCGCAAGCGGGCCTGACGTCACCGTCGCGGTTGGTTTTTGCCGGCGGAAGGCTTACGTAAGCCTTCCGCCTTCCAACTCCACGGCGCCCCTTGAGCGACACGCCCCGCCGCACCGGCCCCTTTCCCGACAAGGACACCGTCCTCGCCTTCATCCGCGGTAGTACAACCCCCGTGGGCAAGCGGGAGATCGCGCGCGCCTTCAAGCTGTCCGGCACCGCCGACCGCGAGCGCCTGAAGGAGCTGCTGAAGGAGCTGGAGGCCGACGGCAACGTCGAGCGCGGGCGCGGCAAGCGCGTCGCCCCGCCGCAGTCCCTGCCCGAGGTCGCCGTGCTGGAGGTCACCGGTGTCGATCCCGATGGCGAGGTGCTGGCCCGCCCCCTGACCTGGACCGGCGAGGGCAACCCGCCGCGCATCTTCATGATGCCGGAGAAAAAGGGCCACCCGGCGCTGGCCACGGGCGACCGCGTGCTGGCGAAGCTCAGCCGCGTCAACGACCGCCTCTACGAGGCCCGGACCATCCGCCGCCTGGAAGGCACGGTGGGGCGCGTGCTGGGCGTCTACCGCCCGGCGCCGGAGGGCGGGCGCATCGTCCCGACCGACAAGCGCAACAAGACCGAACTGCTGGTCCTGCCGGCCAACCGCAACGACGCCGAACCCGGCGAACTGGTCTTCGCCGACGTGCTGCCGGCCGGGCGCCTCGGCCTGCCGCAGGCCCGCGTCGTCGAACGGTTGGGCCACACGGCGGAGCCGCGCGCCGTCAGCCTGATCGCCATCCACAGCCACGGCCTGCCCACCGACTTCACCTCCGCCGCCGTCCGGGAGGCGGAACTCGCCTCGGTTCCCTCGCTCACCGGCCGCACCGACCTGCGCCAGTACCCGCTGGTGACCATCGACGGCGCCGACGCCCGCGACTTCGACGACGCGGTGTGGGCCGAACCCGACGACGATCCGGACAACCCGGGCGGCTGGCACCTGCTGGTCGCCATCGCCGACGTCGCCCATTACGTGCGCCCCGGCTCGCATCTGGACCGCGCGGCGTACGAACGCGGCAACTCCGTGTACTTCCCGGACCGCGTCGTGCCGATGCTGCCCGAGGCGCTGTCCAACAATCTCTGCTCCCTGCGCCCGAACGAGGACCGCGCCTGCCTCGCCGTGCATCTGTGGATCGACCGCCACGGTGTGCTGCAACGGCACCGCTTCGCGCGCGGCATCATGCGCTCCGCCGCGCGCCTGACCTACGAGCAGGTGCAGGCGGCCCACAGCGGCGCACCGGACGAGGTGACCGGCCCCCTGCTGGAACCGGTCCTCCGCCCGCTCTACGGCGCGTACGCCTGCCTGTGGTCGGCCCGGCAGCGGCGCGGGACGCTGGACCTCGACCTGCCGGAACGGCGCGTCCGCATCGATGAGCGCGGCCGGGTCGCCGAAATCGCCGTGCGCGAGCGCTTCGACAGCCACCGGCTGATCGAGGAATTCATGATCTGCGCCAACGTCGCGGCGGCCGAAAGCTTGGAACGCGCCGGCATGCCCGCCCTCTACCGCGTGCACGACCAGCCCTCCCTCGACAAGCTCGAGTCCCTGCGGGAGTTCCTGGGCGGCATCGGCTACACCCTCGCCAACGCCCAAGCCCTCAAGCCCGAACACTTCACCCGCATCCTGGCGAAGGCCGCCGGCACGCCGGAATCGCAGCTGGTCAGTGAAGTCATCCTGCGCAGCCAGTCGCAGGCCGCCTACGCGCCCGAGAACATCGGCCATTTCGGCCTCGCGCTCAGCCGCTACGCCCATTTCACCAGCCCGATCCGCCGCTACGCCGACCTGATCGTGCACCGCGCGCTGATCCGCGCCCACGGGCTCGGCCCCGGCGGGCTGGACGATGCCGCCATGATGGGGCTGGAGGACATCGGCGAGCACATCTCCACGACCGAACGCCGCGCCGCCGCCGCCGAGCGGGACGCCATCGACCGCTTCACCGCCGCCTTCCTCGCCGACCGGGTGGGCGCCACCTTCTCCGGCCGGATTTCCGGCGTCACGCGATTCGGCCTGTTCATCCGGCTGGACGAGAGCGGCGCCGACGGGCTGATCCCCGCCAGCACCCTGCCCGACGACCAGTACGAGCATGACGAGCACGCCCACGCGCTGGTCGGCCAGCGCTCGGGCCGCGTGTACCGGCTGGGCGCGCCGGTGAAGGTCACGCTGGTCGAGGCCGACCCGCTGACCGGGAGCACGTTGTTTGCGTTGCCGAATATGGACGGCGCCGATCTTCCGTGGCAATCCGGCAACCCTCCCCGCCCGGCCAAATCGCAAAGCCGCTCCAGCCCACGCTCGTGGCGACGTGGCCGTTGAGCAACATTGGTGGACAATCCGCAACAAAGGGGTAGTCGGCCGACTTTTGTCGCGTCCGCGACTCCTTCCGAGGTGTTATTCCTTGCCCATTCGAATCCGGTCACTGTCCGTCCGGATTCGCCTATGGGAAAGGAGGCCTCGGTCGGCGCGCCATGGGCAATCGCAATCGAGGGTTTTCGCCGCACCGGCGCCTGGTCGCCCCGCTTGCGGCCGTCATGCTCATCCTCGGCCATCAGGGCGAGCCGCCCCGGTCGGCCGCCGCCGTCGATCCGACCGTCATCAGCGAGCAGATCTTCACCGCCGGCTTCGGCAAGATCGCCGAGGTTTATCTCCAGACCGTCGATTTCGGGCGCCTGGGGCTTGACGGGCTGAAGGGTCTCTCGACCATCGATCCCAGCACCCGCGCCGAACGCGTCGGCAACACCGTACGCCTGTACGTGTCCGGCGGGCAGGTCGGGGAGTACAGCGCGCCGTCCGCCAGCGACGCGTCCAGCTGGGCGTCGCTGACCACCCGCATGGTGGAACGCGCCCGCCTCTATTCGCCCACGCTCCATCAGGCGACGCCGGAGCGCATCTATCAGGCCGTCTTCGACGCGGTGACGGCCGATCTCGACGGCTATTCCCGCTACACCGGCACCCAGCGCGCCACCAACGAGCGTGCGCAGCGCGAGGGCTACGGCGGGATCGGCCTGTCGCTCGACACCTCCAGCGGCCGCCCGCAGATCCGCGACGTGCTGACGCGCGGTCCGGCCGGCCGCGCCGGCCTGCGCGACGGCGACCAGCTTCTCGCCATCGACGGCGACCTCACCGCCCGGATGACCGACGCGGAGATGCGCGACCGCCTGCGCGGCCCCACCGGGACGCTGGTCCTCGTCACCGTGGCGCGCGACAACGGTCCGCCGCGCCGCGTCCCGATCCGCCGCGAACGGGTGGTGCCGAACACCGTCAGCGTGACCGTCGCCGATCAGGTCGGCGTGCTGAAGGTGGACCGCTTCAACGCCTCCACCGCCACCAACCTGCGCGAGGCGGTTCTGAGCACCCGCCAGAGCGTCGGCAAGGGCCTGCGCGGCTATGTGCTGGATTTGCGCGGCAACCCCGGCGGGCTGCTCGACCAGGCGGTCGCCGTGGCCGACCTGTTCATGCCGCGCGGCAAAATCATCTCGACCGAGGGACGCCACCCCGACAGCCGGCAGCGCTTCGAGGCCGCGCCCGACGACATCGCCGATGGGCTTCCGGTGGTCGTGCTGGTGGACGGCCGCTCCGCCTCCTCCGCCGAGGTGGTGGCCGCCGCCCTTCAGGACTCGGGCCGCGCGGTGGTCGTCGGCGCCTCCTCCTACGGCAAGGGCAGCGTCCAGACCGTCACCCGCCTGCCCAACGACGGCGAGCTGTTCCTGACCTGGAGCCGCATCTACACGCCCGCCGGCTACACCCTTCATCGCCAGGGCGTCCAGCCGACCGTCTGCACCAGCCGGACCGGCCAGGACGATCCCGGCGCGCTGCTGACCGATCTGCGCGACGGGCGGGCCCGCCCGATGTCCCAGTTCGCCGGCTGGCGCGCCAAGGCCGCCGACGACGAAGAGGCGCTGAACCGCCTGCGCGAGGCCTGCCCCTGGAAGGAGCATGAGCCGGAACTGGACCTGAAGGTCGCCCTGCGCCTTTTGTCCGAACCGGCGCTGTACCAGCGCGCCGTGGCCTTGGCCTCGACCAACACGGTGGCCGAGCGCTGAGACGGCGCAACAGCTTGTGCCAACCGGGGTCTTGCCGGTTACAAGCTCTTGACATAGCGGCTGTAGCGGTTATCTTCCCGCGCTACGACGCCGCCCCGCCGGGCCGGCGGGGCACGGATTTTTTGTCGGGATTGAGATCATGGCCAAGCAGAACACCGTCCTCATCAAGCTGGTGAGCACGGCCGACACGGGTTTCTTCTACGTCAAGAAGAAGAACCCCAAGAAGACCACCGAGAAGCTGTCGTTCCGCAAGTACGACCCGGTGGCGCGCAAGCACGTCGAGTTCAAGGAAGCCAAGATCAAGTAAGGTTTCCCCGGACCGCCGGAATCGAAAAGGCCGCCTTCCAGGCGGCCTTTTGCGTTTCTGCGCTTCCAACGCTGCCCCCACCAAAGCCTCCCCCATCTTCGGCTCTCAGCGAATGCCGGTGGCATTCGCCTGACGCCGGCAGCGCATGATTCGCGTACGCGAGAGGCGGGCGAGTGAGAAACAAAAAGCCCTCCCCCGCCGTCCGGTGGGAGAGGTTTGGGTGGGGGCCCAACGCGACGAATGTTCGGACTTACAGCGCCACGGCGCGCGGGTCGGCGACGACGCAGTTGCGGCCCGACCGCTTGGCCTCGTACAGCGCTTCGTCGGCGCGGCGGATCAGGCCATCGGCCGTGTCGCCCAGACGGCCGCCGACCGAAATGCCGATGGAGACCGTCACCGGGACTTCTCCGACCTCGGCGGACACCTTGAAGGGCGTGTCGCCGATGCGGTTGCGCAGGCGTTCGGCGACGACCAACGCCGCCTCGCCGTCCGTGTCCGGCAGAATGACGATGAATTCCTCACCACCCAGGCGCGCCACCAGATCGAAGGTGCGCAGGTTGCGGCTGGCGCGGGTCGAAACTTCCTTCAGGACCTCATCCCCCACGGTATGGCCGTAGGTGTCGTTGACCACCTTGAAGTGGTCGATGTCGAACATCAGGATCGACACCGGCTTGTGGCTGTCGATGGCCCGTTCCAGCAGGCGCGGCAGGTGCGCGTTGACGTAACGCCGGTTGAAGACGCCCGTCAGGCTGTCCGTCAGCGCCATCGACAGGCTCTGCTCGTAATTCGCGCGCAGCCGCTCCTGGTAGCGCTTGCGGCGTATCTGCGTGCGGGTGCGGGCCAGCAGTTCGTTCCGGTCGATGGGCTTGATGACGTAGTCGTTGGCGCCCAGTTCCAGGCCCTTGGCGACGCGGTTCAGGTCACCCTCGTCCACCACCAGCAGAATCGGCACCTGCCGCGTGCGCTCGTGCGAACGCAGCTGCGAGCACAGGCGCAACCCATCCTCGTTCATCAGGGTCAGACTGACCACCACGAGGTCCAGATCGTCGCCCAGCGCGCGTTCCAGCGCCTTGGCGCAGGTGTCGGCGGACAGGACGTGGTCATGGTCGCGCTGGAGCGTCTCGGTGATCTTCTCCAGGTCGAGCAGCGAGTCCTCCAGCACCAGAACGCGGGCGCGCTCGTGGGATTCGCTCTGCAAGGTCCCGGCGCGCTCGATGACGCCGAACTGGCCGGACGTGCTTTCGCGCAACCGCCACTCGTCCATCATCATCTTCAGCCGGACGAGCGAGCGCACCCGCGCGAACAGCGCGATGTCGTTGACCGGCTTGGTCAGGAAATCGTCGGCTCCCGCCTCCAGCCCGCGCACGCGGTCGGCCACGTCGGACAGCGCCGTCACCATCACCACGGGGATGTGCATCGTCGCGGGGTCGGAGCGGATCTTCTCGCACACCTCGAACCCGTCCATGCCCGGCATCATGACGTCGAGCAGGACGATGTCCGGCGACTCCTTGCGCACCAGTTCCAGCGCTTCCGGGCCGTTGTAGGCGGTGATGACGTCGAAATACTCGCGCGTCAGCTTGGCCGCGAGCAGCTTCACGTTGGGCAGGACGTCATCGACGACAAGGACACGAGCGGACATGGAGGGTGCGACCGATCCCGCTGGAATTCGTTAACTAAGAAACTTCTGAACGGATTCGAGAAACTTTGTGACGGAGATTGGCTTGGCGATGTAATCCTCGCAGCCACCCTTGCGGATCTTCTCCTCATCGCCCTTCATCGCGAAGGCGGTCACGGCAATGATCGGGATGGATTTGAGTTCCTCATCCTCCTTGATCCACTTGGTCACTTCCAACCCCGACACTTCGGGAAGCTGGATATCCATCAGGATCAGGTCCGGGCGATGCTGGCGCGCGAGTTTCAGCGCTTCCATGCCGTCGCGGGTCTGGAGGGTGTCATAGCCATGCGCTTCCAGAAGATCGTGGAAGAGCTTCATGTTCAGTTCGTTGTCCTCGACAATGAGGACCGTTTTGGCCGGCTTGCCGTCCGTCATCGCCATCATGAGGCTTTTCGGTTCCGTGAGCATCGAAACCCTCCCAGGGCTGTCGCCCGTCTGGACGTCATGGCCACCCCCGCGAGCGGAATCGTCAGGGCCGGTATACCTCTTTTTCTGATAAGCCGCGACGGTTAATTTGTCGTTACGGAAGCGGTTACGTCACAGCCCGGAAACGCCACCTTGGCGCGAAGGCTTCGCGATCGCCGCCCTACGATCCGATTCACCGGCGGCAACGTCCGTTTCCCGCACCGCATCGCCTCGTTCAGGCGGCGCGATGAGCCCGGTGCCGTTCACCCTTGGTCCGGCCGCCCTTGGTCCGGAGCCGGGCCTTCCGGCGCTGCTCCCCCTTGTCTCCGTACATCTTCACGTCGGCCTGCCGGATGACGTCGTCCTCGTGATCCTCGGCGCCATAAGTCTGGATGCCGAGGGAGAAGCGGATCGGCAGTTCCGCGCCGCCCCATTGGGCGTGCTGACTGCGGGCCTGTTCCGCCAGCTGGCGGGCGCGGGCAGCCCCCGCTTCGGCGTCGGTGTTGGTCAGCAGCACGGCGAACTCGTCGCCGCCCAGCCGGGCCACCACGTCCTCCTGCCGGACCGCACCGACGATCAGCCGCGCCACCTGACGCAGGTAGGCGTCGCCCGCCAGATGCCCATGCGTGTCGTTGATCGCCTTGAAGCCGTCGAGATCGATCATGACCAGGACGCCGCCCGCCGTACCGTGACGCCGGGCCGAGGCCAGTTCGCGCCGGAAGTGGCTGTAGAAGCCGCGCCGGTTCAGCAATCCGGTCAGCTCGTCCGTCATCGTCAGGCTTTCCAGATAGGCGATCCGTTCCTGCTGTTCGGCGATCATCGCCTTGGCGTCGGCCAGCTGCTGGGCCAGAGCGTCCGGTTCGATGGCCCGAGGAGCACCAAGCCGCACGCCGCGCACGACCGAGGTCCAGGCCAGGCCGTCGAAGCGTTCGGCGGCGGCGTGGGGCTTGGGCTCCAGAGCGGTGACAGTGGCGTTCATCGGTCGGCTCCTCATGATCGAAGAGATCTGCGCCGTCCTCTCAGCAACCGCCATGCCAACTCTGAAACCCTTGCGCCGCTTGCCTTTGCCGCGCGGCAGTTTCTTCCGCCGCCCTATCCTGCCCGGCAGCATTTTCCTCCAGGCCATCGCTGCCCGGCAAAAATGGACGGCATTTTAGAAAATTTGATCAGACAACCCGGTCCGGCGGCTCGGCCCCGGCAAAGAAGGCATCCAGATTGTCCAGCGCCTTGAACCCCATGGCGTTGCGCGTCTCCACGGTGGCGCTGCCGAGGTGCGGCAGCAGGAACGCGTTTTCCAGCCCGCGATAGCCGGGGTGCAGGTTCGGTTCGTTCTCGAACACGTCGAGACCAGCGGCGGCGATCCGTCCGCTCCTCAAGGCGGCGATCAGCGCCTCGTCGTCCACGACGGTACCGCGCGCGGTGTTCACCACGACGGCGCGCGGCGGCAGCCTTTCGATGCGCGCGGCGTTCAGCCAATGCCGCGTCTCCGGCGTCGCCGGAAAATGCAGGGACAACACGTCGCTCACCGCCAGCATCGCTTCCGGGTCGGCGTGGAAAATCGCTCCTTCCTCCAACTCCATCGGCAGGCGCTTGCGATTGCTGTAGTGGATGGTCATGCCGAAGGCCCGCGCCCGGCGCGCCACCGCCTGCCCGATTCGGCCCATGCCGATGATGCCCAGCCGCTTGCCGCCCAGATGGATCCCAAGAAGCTGCGTCGGCGTCCAGCCGGTCCAGGCATCGGCGCGGATCATCCGCTCTCCCTCCGACGCGCGGCGGGCGGCGCCCAGCATCAGCAGCAACGCGATGTCGGCGGTCGCGTCGGTCAGCACGTCCGGCGTGTTGGTGACCACCAGCCCACGCGCCTTGGCGGCGCTCAGATCGATGTGGTCGGTTCCGACCGAAAAGGTGGCGAGGACGCGCACACTGTCGGGCAGTGCCTTGATCGCATCCGCGTCCAGCCTGTCCCCAGCGGAGCACAACACACCGTCGGCGCCCTGCGCCCGTGCGGCGATATCCGTCCCCGACAGAGCCTTGTCCTCGGGATTCAGCCGCGCGTCGTAGTCGCGCACCGCACGCGCCTCCACCGCGTCGGGCAAGCGCCGGGTCAGCACCAGGACGGGCCGCGAAGCTTGGGCGTTGGTGCGCATGGGTGTATCCTTCCAATTCACAAGGTATTGAGGTCGGCGGGCCTTCCGGTCCGGGACCGAAACACCCATAATCCATCTGACGTTTCCAATCACCCGCCAAACTGACCGTGGATTTCACCTTGCAGAACCGCCGCACCGCCGCCCGCCTCGCCGTCTGCGCGACCTTCGGCGCGTTCCTGCTGGGCCTCGCGCCCATACCCGCCGCCCAGGCGGCTCCGGGGGCAACCTCTGGCGCGGCGGCGGAGATCCTGCCGCATCGTGCCGTATACAAGATGTCGCTGCTGTCCGCGCGCAACAGCTCCAAGGTCAGCGACGTGCGCGGCCGCATGATGTTCGAATGGGCCGACGCCTGCGACGGCTGGACGACGGAACAGCGATTCCAGCTGCGCTTCGTCTACGCCGAGGGCGATGAGATGGCCATGAACACCAACTACACGACGTGGGAGGCGAAGGACGGCCGGCGCTATCGCTTCAACGTGCGCAAGCTGATCAACGGCGAGGTGGACGAAGAGGTGCGCGGCGAAGCCCGGCTGGAGAAGGACGGCACCGGCACCGCCACCTTCACCAGACCCGAAGCGCAGGAAATGACGCTGCCCGACGCCACCATGTTCCCGACAGCGCACACGCTGGCGATCCTCGACCACGCCGGTGCGGGCGACAACTTCTTCAACCGAATCGTCTTCGACGGCGCCGACGCGGAGGGCGCCACCGAGGTCTCCACCGTGATCGGCAAGGGCGACACGGTGAAGGGGGACGGAACCGACCCGCTTCTGAAGGGCAAGAAGGGGTGGCCGGTGCGCATGGCCTTCTTCCCGCTGAAAAGCGATGCCGCCCAGCCGGAATACGAGATGAGCCTGCGCCTGTTGCAGAACGGCGTCGCCGAATCCATGCAGATCGACTACGGCGATTTCACCGTGAACGCCATTCTCGAAAAGGTTGAAGCCTTGCCGAAATCCGGTTGCTAACGCCTCCGCGCCACAGCCTGTTCGGACAAAATTCCCAGAGATTGAACACCACCTGCAAGAGAGGTTTACTACCTTTGGCCAGTCCGCCGACTGGCGCGTTGTACTATGCGCCTGCGCCAAGAAGGGGTTCCTCATGAGCAAGAAGCAGGTTCTGGTTGGTCAGGTGTTCCAGTCCGTCAGTTCGCCCAACGGCCGTTCCTGGCGCGTGGAAGCAACCTTCACCATGCTCGGAATCCCGCACGCACAGATGGTCAGCATCGAGGATGAAGGCGATTCCAAGACGCTCAGCTGCCTCGTCCTGGTCGATCCCGACCACTATCGCCTGATCGGGTCCCCGCCCCCCGGCAGCGTCGCGGCCTGAGCCGAACAGAACGTTCCTCCGCCGCAAGAAGACCTGCCTGAGGGGGATAGGGCGTAGGCAGGCGCCGGCCTACACAGAGACGAACCACATGGAACGGTTCTCGGACAGGCTGGCCACTCCCTCCAGCAGCACGACGCTGCCGTCGCTCACCGCCACGCGGGTGCCGGCACCGTACGAGGAGACGGTCCAGGTCAGACCGGCCTGGATCTGCAAGCGATCGCCCTCCTCCGCGTTGAAGTCAGTGATGGTGTCAATGCCCGTGCCGCCGCCGATCACGAATCGGTCGGCCCCGGCCCCGCCGGTGAGCGTGTCGTCCCCCAGGTCCCCGAACAGCCAGTCGTCACCCAGATCACCGAACAGGCGGTCGCCGTCCTGCCCGCCGAACAGGGTGTCGGCGCCCTGCCCGCCGAACAGCGTGTCCGCTCCGCCGTTGCCGCACAGGACATCCGCCCCAGCGTTGCCGTGAAGCGCGTCGGCCTCGGCACCGCCGGCCAGCGTGTCCGCGCCGGCTCCCCCGAACAGCGTGTCGCGGCCAAGGTCTCCCGACAGCCAATCGTCGCCCAGGTCGCCAGACAGCCAATCGTCACCCCGGCCACCATGGACTTGGTCGTTGCCCTGCCCGCCGTGCAGCGTGTCGGCCCCGGCGTTGCCGTACAGCCGGTCGTCGCCAACGTTGCCGTTTGCCCAATCGCTGTCGTCGCCACCGTGCAGCGTATCGTCGCCCTCGCCGCCGGTGACCGTGTCGTTGCCCTCGTCGCCGTAGAGCAGGTCGTTGCCGCCCAGCGATCCCACGACATCGTCGCCGCCGCCGCCGTGCAGCGTGTCGTCGTCGGCGCCCAGGACGACGATCTGCCGGCCGCCGCCGCCCATCACGGCCTGCGACCCGGCCCCACCCGTCACCCGCGCGTCCCCAAGGATGACCGCAAACTCGACGTTCTGAAGCTCGATCGTCGTCCCTGGCGGCAGGTTGCGCAGGTCAAGAACCAGCGCCTCCTGCGTACCGGTGGCACCGGCTGGTGCGGAGATGACGATGGGCTGCTCCGGCGCCCGGGTCGTGCCGGCCGGCACGCTCGGCACGATGGTGCGCAGGACGACCTGGGTGTCGGCGGACAGATTGCCGAGGACGTCCATGGCGAACTGCACCATCGAACCGTCGCCGGATCGGGTGCCAAGGGTGCTCGTCAGGTCCGCCAGCGCCTGAGACGGAGGCTGCGGTCCGCCGGTCGGGCCTTCCACGCGCAGCCCGAACCCGGCCGGCAGATCGGCCCCCAGCAGCGCGGCGCCATCGCTGCCCCTGACCAAGGGCACGCTGATGCTCGGGATCGGCTGTCCAGTGCGCGGGTCGACCGTGGGGACGGTCGAAATTGAAACGACCTCGATCGGCTTCCCGGAACCGTCCGTCTCGGTCCTCGTCACTACGGGCACGCCGTTCACGATTTCCGTGTTTGGAGTGCCGGGCGGCGTGCTTGGGGGCGTCGATGGGCCGGGGTCGGCGGGCGGAGGTGGCGGTGGGTTGGCTACCGTAAGAGTGAAAGCCTGATAAGCGGTGTTGCCGGCGGTATCCGTGGCGTTCAGGTAAAGCTTGTAGCTTCCGGCCGCGAGCGCCGTGGCCCCGACCTTCAGTGCGCTGCCGTCGATGCTGAAGGCGCCGTTGTTGGCGTCGTTGCTGCCGTCGCCGGTGGCGAACGCGTAGGTGATGGTATGGGTGTCGCTGGCCGACAGCGTGGCGAGGCTGGCGCCGCTGGTCGTGACGGTCGAACTCAGGCTGGTCGTCGAGAGCGCCAGCCCGGTCGGCGCCGTGGTGTCGATGACCACCGCGTAGGCAGCGGACGCGTCGGAGGTGTTGTTGGACGCGTCGGTCGCCTTGGCGGTGAAGCTGTAGCCGCCCTCGGCCAGGGTGACGCCGCTGTGGTCGAAGGTCCAGTTGCCCGAACCGTCAGCGTTCGTCGTGC
>JAEZID010000007.1 GCA_023416195.1 Pseudomonadota bacterium
GATGACCTCGATCCCCGCCTCGTGCAGGCGGGCGACCATGGTCTTGAACTCCGACAGCACGCCGGTGGTCATGTAGCGCGGCTCGGGCGCGAAGAAGCCGATGGTGTTGTAGCCCCAGTAGTTGCGCAGGCCGTGCGCCGCCAGATGCCGCTCGTCCACGAAGGACTGCACGGGCAGCAGCTCGACCGACGTGATGCCCAGCGCCTTCAGGTAATCGATCACCGCGTGGGTGGACATGCCGGCGAAGGTGCCGCGCAGGGGGGCGGGCACCTCGGGATGGCGCATGGTGAAGCCGCGGACGTGCGTCTCGTAGATCACCGTGTCCGACCAGGGGACCAGCGGGTGCCGGTCGTTGCCCCAGGTGAAGGCGCGGTCCACCACCCGGCATTTCGGCATGCCGCGCGCGTTGTCGCGCCGGTCGAAGGACAGATCCTCGCGCGTCGAGCCGACGCGGTAGCCGTAATGGGCGTCCGACCACTTGAACGGCCCGAACAGCGCCTTGGCGTAGGGGTCGAGCAGCAGCTTGTTCGGGTTGAAGCGGTGCCCCGCCGCCGGGTCGTAGGGGCCGTGGACGCGGTAGCCGTACAGAAGCCCCGGCCGCGCGTCGGGCAGATAGCCGTGCCACACCTCGTCGGTGTGCTCGGGCAGGACGATTCGTTCGATCTCCCGCTGGCCGGTCTTGTCGAACAGGCACAGTTCGACCTTTTCCGCGTGGGCGGAGAACAGGGCGAAGTTGACGCCGAACCCGTCCCAGTTGGCGCCCAGCGGATAGGGCTTTCCAGGCCAGACGGCCGTGCGCGTGGCGGTGAAGGTGGGCATCAGGGGAGACTCCCCACAGGCACGCTCATCGTACGTGTTGGCGGACGGGATGGCGAAAGGGACGGAACGGGCACGGCCGAGGGGACGGCCGAAGGGGACACCCCATACCGCAATAAAGGAGAGGCAAACGCAGCCCGTCAAGCGGCGAGTCTGTGGACGAACGACGGGCCGCCCCGAAAAAGGGATTGGTTCCCCGAATGGCCGCGCCAGTGCTCAGCCGGCCCGCCGCTCCAGCACCACCACGCCCAGCGGCGGCAGCGTCAGGTTCAGGGAGTGCGGGCGGCCGTGCCAGGAGATCTCCTCCGACACCACCCCGCCGCCGTTGCCGACTCCGCTGCCGCCATAGAGGTCGGCGTCGGTGTTCAGCACCTCCGCGTACGGACCGGGCAGCGTCACGCCGACGCGGTAGTCATGACGCGGAAGCGGTGTGAAATTGCAGACCACCACCACATGATGATCCGGGTCGTCCTTCTCCTTGCGCAGGAATGCCAGGACGGAGTTGTCGCTGTCGTTGGCCTCGATCCACTCGAAACCGGCCGGGTCGCAATCGGTCTGGTGCAGCGGCTTCAGCGTGCGGTACATGCGGTTCAGGTCACGAACCAGGGTGTGAAGGCCCTTGTGCAGCGGCTCCTCCAGCAGGTGCCAGTCGAGGCTACGGTCCTCGCTCCATTCGCGCCACTGGGCGAACTCCCCGCCCATGAACAGCAGCTTCTTGCCCGGATGCGCGAACATGAAGCCGTAGTAGGCGCGCAGGTTGGCGAACTTCTGCCAGTCGTCGCCAGGCATCTTGTTGATGAGCGAGCCCTTGCCGTGCACCACCTCGTCATGGCTGAGCGGCAGCACGAAGTTTTCCGAAAACTGGTAGAGCAGGCCGAAGGTCAGGTGGTGGTGGTGGTAGCGGCGGTGGATCGGATCCTTCGACATGTACTGGAGCGTGTCGTGCATCCAGCCCATGTTCCACTTGTAGCCGAAGCCGAGACCGCCGAGATAGACCGGCCGCGACACCGCCGGCCACGCGGTGGACTCCTCGGCCACCGTCATGATGCCCTGGTGGTGCCCGTAGGTCAGCTCGTTCATGCGCTTCAGGAAGGCGATGGACTCCAGGTTCTCCCGCCCGCCGAACCGGTTGGGGATCCACTCTCCCTCCTTGCGGCTGTAGTCGAGGTAGAGCATGGAGGCCACGGCGTCGACGCGCAGCCCGTCCAGCCGGTACTGGTCCAGCCAGAACAGCGCGTTGCCGAGCAGGAAGCTCTGCACCTCCGTCCGGCCGAAATTGTAGATCAGCGTGTTCCAGTCCTGGTGATAGCCCTGGCGCGGGTCGGCGTGCTCGTACAGGTGGGTGCCGTCGAACCAGCCGAGCCCGTGCGGGTCGGTCGGGAAATGGCCCGGCACCCAGTCGAGCAGCACGCCGATGCCGGCCTTGTGGCAGGCGTCCACGAACTGCTTGAACTCGTCCGGCGTGCCGTGGCGGCTGGTCGGCGCGTAGAGCCCGATGGGCTGGTAGCCCCAGGAGCCGTCGAAGGGATGCTCCGTGATCGGCAGCATCTCGATGTGGGTGAAGCCCAGCTCCTTGACGTAGGGGACGAGCCGCTCGGCCAGCTCGCCGTAGGTCAGGTAGCGGTTGCCCTCCTCCGGCACCCGCGCCCAGGAGCCCATGTGGACCTCGTAGATCGAGATGGGCGCGGTCAGGTCGGCGCAGTTGGCGCGCGTCCGCACCCAGTCCTGGTCCTGCCACTCGTACTTGCTGAGGCCGTGCACGACGGAGGCGGTGAGCGGACGCATCTCCGCCATGAAGGCGTAGGGGTCGGACTTCAGCGGCAGCAGGTCGCCGCCGGCCCCCTTGATCTCGTACTTGTAGCGCTCGCCGATCCTGGCGTGGGGCACGAAGATCTCCCACACGCCGGCCTCGACCCGCTTGCGCATCGGCAGGCGGCGGCCGTCCCAGTCGCAGAAGTCGCCGACGACGCTGACCCGCCGCGCGTTCGGCGCCCAGACGGCGAAGGCCACGCCCGGCACACCGTCGAACTCGCGCGGGTGGGCGCCCAGCCGCTCGTAGCTCTTGAGGTGCGTGCCCTCGGCCAGCAGATGGATGTCCAGTTCGCCCAGCACGTTGCCGAAGCGGTAGGCGTCCTCGAACTCCAGGGTCGTCAGCGGGTATTCGACGCGCAGGCGGTAGCGGAATCGCTGTTTGCGATCGCGCAGGACGGCGACGAAGAAGCCCTCGTCGTGGACCTGTTCGGCCTCGCCCGCCGGCTCGCCGGTGGCGCTGTCGATCACCCAGACGCGCCGCGCGCCGGGAATGAAGACGCGAACCTCGACCGGCGCGTCCGGCCCATCCTGGTGCATGCCCAGGATCGCGAAGGGGTCGCCGTGGTCGGCGCGGACGATCGCCTCGATCCCGCCGCGCAGCGACGACGACCTTTGCTCCTCGGCCCGGATCCCCTTGCGGATGTCGTTCGGCATCGGCTGACCTTTCCCCTGCCCACTTCTCATTTTGGCGTGAACATACCCCCATGGCGTTCGTCACACCATGGGGGGTGCGGACATATGTCCCCTCCCCCGCCCCGCCGGGGCAGGGAGTGATCGTCAGGGCGCCTCGTCCAGCAGGCCCAGCACACCCCTGACGGGGATGCCGATCCAGTTCGGGCGGTTGGCCGCCTCGTAATGGATTTCGTAGAAGGCCTTTTCCAGCAGGAATAGGGACAGCAGGCGGCGGGCGGCGGCCTCGTCGCCGGGCACACTGGGGCAATCGCCGATGGCGGCTTGGTAGGCGTCGAGGAAGCTCTGCACGCTGCGGCGCTCCCAGTCGCGGGCGGCGTCCTGCACGGCCGGGGAGGCCGGCTCGCCCGTCTCGTCCAGCCGGAACAGCGCCGCCCAGGCCGCGTAGTTGAAGGAGCGCAGCATCCCCGCCACGTCGCGCAACGGGCTGTGCTTGGCGCGGCGTTCCTCCAGCGTCTTGGCCGGTTCGCCTTCGAAGTCGATGATGTACCAGTCGTTCTGCGCGCGCAGCACCTGGCCCAGGTGATAGTCGCCGTGGATGCGCGTCTTCATCGCCGTCACCGGAAGGTCGGCGAGTTCGGACAACCGCTCCATCACCTCGGCGCGGCGGGCGAGCAGAGCCTCAGCCTGTTCGCGGACGGCCGGGCTCATCCGGTCGAACGCGCCGCGCAGGCAGTCGAAGGCGTCCTCGGCCTGGCGGCGCACGGCGGCGGCCCAGCCCTTCAGGTCGTCGCCGGTCAGCGGTTCCGGATCGAAGGCCGGGTCGCCGGTGGTCTGCGCCAGGGCGCGGTGCAGTTCCGCCGTGCGCTGCCCCAGCGTCGCCATCATGGCGAGGTGGATGCCGAAGGTCTCCCCGCTCGCCGTTTCCTCGGCGGTGGTGGCGGGGCCCAGGCGGATGTCCTCCAGCTCGCGCAGCAGCGAATCGACGGTGCTGGACCAGCCGTCGCCCTGATTGCGGACGAAGCTCTGCACCACGGCCAGCGCGGTCGGCGTGCCGTCCTCGGCGACATGTTCGACCATGCCCAGCAGCGGCGGCGTGTTGGGGAAGCCGACCACCTCGGTCAGGAAGCGGCCCACCTCCAGCTCCGGATGCGCGCCGGAGGTCAGGCGGCGGAACACCTTCAGGACGGCCTGGGAATCGATCAGGACGGAGTTGTTGCTCTGCTCGACGCCCAGGCGGCGGACCTCCGGTTCCTCCGACAGGGTCAGCTCGGCCATGCGGGCGGTGGGCGCGAAGCGCAGGGTGCCGTGGGAGGCCTGAATCTCCCGCCCGGCGCGCAGCGCGTCCAGAAGGCCGAGCGCGAAGGCGTCGGTCTGCACGGCGTCGTAGATCGCGCCGGTGCGCGGCCCGCGCCGCGCCTTGGCCAGCGTGTAGGGCAGCAGCGGCCAGCCGGCGCCGCCAGCGTTCTCCTCCCAGCTCATCGCCAGGGGCAGGAAGTAGGATTGCGTCCCGCCGCCAGCCAGTTGCACGTCGGCGACGATCAGCATGAAGCCGTCGCCCGGCCCCTTCAGCTGCGCCGACAGCGGGATGTGCGCGCTGTCGATGCTGCGGTCCTTGGCGGCGAACCAGCGCTGCTTGGGCATGAAGACCTGTAGGATGTCGCGCCCCAGCTCCGCCTGCGCGCGGCCGGTGATCAGGCTGTGCCAGCCGTCGCGGACCACCACGGTCAGCAGGTCGGGCACCGGATCCGGCGTCGTCTCGTGCCAGGCCGGCAGCTCCGCCTCGACGGCCAGCGCGAACCAGTAGAAGCCGTAGGCCGGAAGCGTCAGCAGATAGGGCAGATCGCCGATGGGCGGGAAGACGGTGCGGCCCAGCATCTCCACCGGCACGCGGCCGCGGAACTGCTTCAGGTCCAGCTCCACCGCCTGGGCCGAGCGCGACAGATTCGCCACGCACATGATGATCTCGTCGCGCCCCTCCTCCGAGTAGCAGCGGAGATAGGCCAGGATCTTGCGGTTGCCGGGATAGAGCAGGCGGAAGGCGCCGCGCCCGAAGGCCTTCTGCTGCTTGCGCACGGCGATCAGCCGCTTCATCCAGTTCAGAAGGGACGAGGGGTTGCGCGCCTGCGCCTCCACATTCACCGCCTGGAAGCCGTAGATCGGGTCCTGGATCGCCGGCAGGAAGAGGCGCGCCGGGTCGGCGCGGGAAAAGCCGCCGTTGCGGTCGGGCGACCACTGCATGGGCGTGCGCACGCCGTCGCGGTCGCCCAGATAGATGTTGTCGCCCATGCCGATCTCGTCGCCGTAATACAGCACCGGCGTGCCGGGCATGGACATCAGCAGGCTGTTCAGCAACTCGATCTTGCGGCGGTCGTTCTGGAGCAGCGGGGCGAGGCGCCGCCGGATGCCCAGGTTGATGCGCATCCGCCGGTCGGTCGCGTAGAAGTCCCAGAGATAGTCCCGCTCCTTGTCGGTGACCATTTCCAGCGTCAGCTCGTCATGGTTGCGCAGGAAGATGGCCCACTGGCAGGTGTCCGGGATGTCCGGGGTCTGCCGCATGATGTCGGCGATGGGGTGCCGGTCCTCCATGGCGACAGCCATGTAGATGCGCGGCATCAGCGGGAAGTGGAAGGCCATATGGCATTCGTCCCCGCCCTTCTCCAGGTCGCCGAAATAGGGCAGCACGTCCTCCGGCCACTGGTTCGCCTCGGCCAGCAGCATGCGGTCGGCGTAGCCCTTGTCGATCTCCGCGCGGATCTGCTTCAGGACGTCGTGCGTTTCCGGCAGGTTCTCGTTGTTGGTGCCCTCGCGCTCCTTCAGGTAGGGCACGGCGTCGAGCCGCAGCCCGTCCACCCCCATGTCCAGCCAGAAGCGCATGACGTTCAGCACCTCCTGGAGGACCTTCGGGTTGTCGAAGTTCAGGTCGGGCTGGTGCGCGTAGAAGCGGTGCCAGTAATAGGCCTGCGCCTCCGGATCCCAGGTCCAGTTGGACTTTTCCGTGTCGCAGAAGATGATGCGCGTGCCCTGGTATTTCTGGTCGGTGTCCGACCAGACGTAATAGTTGCGGTGGTTCGATCCGGGCTTGGCCTGCCGCGCCCGCTGGAACCAGGGATGCTGGTCGGAGGTGTGGTTGATGACCAGCTCCGTGATCACCCGCAGGCCGCGGTCGTGGCATTCGCGCAGGAGGCGTTTGAAGTCCTGCACGTTGCCGTAGGACGGGTTGACGGCCTTGTAGTCGGCGATGTCGTAGCCGTCGTCGCGCAAGGGCGAGGGGTAGAAGGGCAACAGCCACAGGGTGGTGACGCCAAGCTCCTGGATGTAGTCGAGCTTCTGCGTCAGCCCGGCGATGTCGCCGATGCCATCGTTGTCGGCGTCGAAGAACGCCTTGACGTGGAGCTGGTAGATGACCGCGTCCTTGTACCAGAGCCGGTCCTGCCGATCGATCATGGGGCTTTGCGCTTTCGCGACGGTGATGGTGGGTCGCAGCGAGAAACAAGCGAAAGGCTGCGATGTTGCACCCCCGATCGGATAGCTTTTGGACGTCAGGAGGGGGAGGCGTGGCGTTTTCGCGCCACGCCCTTCGAAATTAAGGGAAATTCGGCGGCCTGTCTATCCGCTGGCCTGCCTGTTCGGCCCGCTGTCTATTCGGCCGGCTCCGCGACGGTTTCATCCAAGGGGGCGGCCGGCGGCGCGGGACTGGCGGCGTCGCCGATGGGGTTGACGATCGGGTCGCCGGAATCCTCGACGAACTGGATGAGGTCCCGCATCGTGAAATGCCCCGGACGGCGGCCGGGCAGCGTCGGCTTCCAGTTCCGGTTCTTCGCCAGGAAGGATTCCGGATCGCCTTCCAGAAGACCGACGAACACCTCGGCCAGAATGGTGCTGCCCACCGGGCCGAGCCGCGCCCCATCCCCATCGATCTGCGCTTCCTTCAGGATGTAGTACCAGAGCGGCGTCTGCCGGTCGAAGCCGTGAGCGCGCAGGACATCGGCCTCGGCGTCCGGGCCGGAGGCGACGACGTCGGGCGGCAGAGGATCGAAGCCCATGGCGGCGGCGACCGCCTGCCCGCTGGGCAGCTGCATCCTCTTGCCGCGCCGCAGGTTCAGCGCCGCGAGGTTGCTGCCGCTGCCGGGAAGCCTGGTCAGTTCCTCCGCCAGATACGGATCGATCGTGCGGCTGAAATTGAAATCCGCCTTCGGCGGCTTTCCGTTGGTGGTGAAGTCGAAGAAGCGCCGCCAGTCGATGATCCAATCGCTCGGCAGGGCGGACAGGGTGACCGGGAACCCGTTGGGGTCCAGGGTGTCCACCCCGGTGATCTTCCCGGACAGCCCGGTGAAGAAGAACAGCAGATCGAAGGTGCCCCGTGCCTTGCCTCCCGTCCGGAACACCCGGTTGTGCTGGTATTCCTGCCGCACCATGCTGTGGCCCAGGCGATAGGCGGCGACCGAGAATTCCACCGGAATGAACGGTTCGTCGCGGAACAGGTAGAAGCGCCGGGGCTGCGTCAGCGCCCGTTCCAACGCGTTGCGGTCCACCAGCCTGGCGACGAAGTCGTGCAGCACGATCCACTGATAGTGCCAGATCACCTCGCGCCGTGCCGCATCGAACAGCTTGGCTTTCGGAACGCCCTCGGCCTTCAGCCTGCGGACGACGGCGTTGTGGAATTTCAGGAAGGCGACGTGCGTCTGGGCGACCAGCAGGTTCTCGTCGTTGCGCGGGTCGCCGATCAGGGCGAAGCCCTGGCCCGATCGCGGCAGATCGTTGTCCATGCCGGCCGGGATGGTGGGGTCGCCGAACCCGGCGATCGTCTTGCCGATCAGGAAGGACGCGTCGTCGTCGCGCCGGTACAGATAGGGCTGGCCGCCCGGTCCGATCCCGTAAAGGCTGTCCAGCTCCAGCTTCGGCGTGCGGAAATTGTGCACCGCCTGCGGATCCACCGGCTGTTCCGGCATCGTCGTGGTGTCGAAGGTGATGTCGTGATCGACAAACTGGCCCAGATAGGTGTAGCCGGCCGGAATGTTCTTGTTGTCGTCGGAGGTGGCGCCGTGGACGCCTTCCTTCATCGTCGCCGCAAGCGCGTCCAGCGCCGCATCGTCGGGCAGAAACGGTTCCAGCTGCGGGAACATCCGCCCGAACCGGCCCGGCTTGAACACGACCCCAAGCGGCACGTCCTCACCACGCCGGACGGCACCATGCGTTCTTTGCATTTCCCCCTCCTGTGTTCGGTTGATGCACCAGGCCTCGGCAGAGGCGCGGCCACAGGATACGGCAAAGGGCATGGACGATTCATGATATCAAATAGTAATCACCAATAATGACTAAGACCATAGCCCGGCAATTATTGCTCATGGATTTGCATACATGGGTATGCCGGCCGATTGTTTATTGCATTTCAGGAGATTGGGCGAAGCAAAACCTCTTTCAATCCGGGTGGCGGCGGGATTCGGAGGGGCAGCGGTATGCGTTCACCCCACCTTGGCCCGGCGGAAGACGCGAGGCCTCGGTGCGTAGCGGCCCCGCTGCCGGTTGGCCAGGGTCAGCGCCTCATGCGCGATGCGGCGGCGGTAGTCGCGATCCACTCGCGAGAACATGGCGAAGGCGGTCTTGATCGCCTCGTTCGACGGGTTGGCCGCCGCCTCGCGCAGCGCGTTGCGCAGCATGCGCAGTTCCAGCACGCCCTGCACGCAGACGAGATCGACCGCTTCGGCCAGGATCTCGATCGAGCACAGCGACGCCTCGTCGTCGAGCCGGTACTGCAACATGCACCTGAAGGTCGGACCAAAACGAAAGGTCGCAGTTTTTATCGCCGCTTTGAGACAAAAACCAGCCTCTCGGCAGAGGGGAAACGCGGTTGCCTTGACTTTCGATGCGTGCCCCGTCCAGGTTCGGGGACCATCCCTTCCGATCAGGCTGCCGGAGCGCAAGAACCCATGTCCCCGCTTGGCTCCTTCATCATCGTCACCGGCGGGGACTCCCGCTATTGCCCGCTGATCCGGGAGCTGATCGCCTCGCTGCGCGCCCTGAAGCCAGCCGCGGAATGCCCGGTCGGCGTGGTGGACGCCGGTCTTACCGACGAGCAGAAGGCGGAGCTGAGGGCGGACGGCGTGAAGGTCGTCACGCCGCCCTGGCCGGTGGACATCCCGGCGCACCGGCTGCGCAACCGCATCCACCTGAAGGCCAACCTCGCCAAGCTGCACCTGCCGACCTACTTCCCCGGTTATGACACGGTGATCTGGATCGACGCCGACGCCTGGGTGCAGGACTGGGAAGCCGTCGAGCTGTTGCGCCGGGGGGCCGCGACCGGCCGTTTCGCCATCGTCGCCCAGTTCGGCCGCTTCGCCGAGACGGAGTTGCGCCTGAACTGGCTCTTGGGGCCGTTCGCGCGGGTGCGCTCCATCCTCTACAAGAACGCCAGCCGCGCCGGCCTGACCACGGCGGAATGCCGCGCGCTGGCCACGCGTCCGACGCTGAACGCGGGCGCCTACGCGCTGAAGGCCGATGCGCCCCATTGGGAGGCGTTCCAGCGCTGGCAGGCGCGGGTGCTGAAGAAGGGCCGGCTGTTCACCTCCGACCAGCTGGCGATGGCCGGGGCGATCTATCTGGACGGCCTGCCCATCGAGCTGCTGCCGGAATGGTGCAACTACATCGGCCCCTGGCGCTTCGATCCGGCGACGAACGAGCTGGTCGAATATTACCTGCCGAACCGGCGGCTGGGCATCGTGCACATGGCCGGCGAGGACGCCATGCGCGCCGACCCGGCCGTGCGCCGCCCCGTGCTGGACATGAACGACCGCGCGCACATGCTGAGCCTGCGCTACCCGGCCTGGGCGCGGGAGGCAGAGAAGGTCGGCTGACGCTCGGCGCCGCGATGGATTTGGGCCGCCCGCTTCACGGGATGACAACAGTCTCCGAATAGGATTGCCCCCAAGGGGGAGAGAGAGAACAAGCCCCCTCACGCCCCCGGGGGCTTGATGCGCCAGATGGCGGCGGGATTCTGCTGCGGGTCGAGCCAGACATGCTGAAGCTTGCCGATCCAGGTGAAGCGGTGGCCGCTGAACAGATCCTCCACCTGGACATGGGCGCCGTCCGGCAAGCCAAGCTCCCACAGCGGAACCTCGAAGGTGCCGCCGTGGCCGTTGTGCGGGTCGAGATTCACGGCGATCAGAATGATGTTGTCCTTCGTCTCCGTCATCTTGCCGTAGACCAGGATGTTGTCGTCATAGGCATTGTAGAAGCGCAGGTTGGTGAAGCGGTGCAGCGCCGGGTTCTGGCGCCGGATCGCGTTCAGCTTGGTGACGTACTCGACGATGTTGCCGGGCTTGTTCCAGTCCCAGTGCCGGACCTCGTATTTTTCGGAGTGGTTGTACTCTTCCTTGCCGGGATACGGGTCGGCCTCGCACACGAAGTAGGGGGCATAGAGGCCGTAGGCGCTGGAGAGCGTGGCCGCCAGCACCGCGCGCATCATGTGCGCGGGCCGCCCGCCGTGGACCAGGATCGGCGGCAGGATGTCCGGCGTGTTGGCGAAGAAGTTGGGCTGCATGTAGTCCTTGGACTCGCCCTGGGTCAGCTCCGTCAGGTACTCGGTCAGCTCCGCCTTGGTGTTGCGCCAGGTGAAATAGCTGTAGGACTGCGTGAAGCCGATCTTCGCCAGCCGCCGCATCAGCTTCGGCCGGGTGAAGGCCTCGGCCAGGAAGATCGCGTCGGGGTAGCGGTCCTGCACCTCGCGGATCATCCATTCCCAGAAGGGGAAGGGCTTGGTGTGCGGGTTGTCCACGCGGAAGATGCGCACGCCCTCCCCGCACCAGAACAGGACGACATCGCGCAGCGCGTACCACAGGTCCGGGTAGGATTCGCGGTAGAAGCTGACGTTGACGATGTCCTGGTACTTCTTCGGCGGGTTCTCGGCGTAACGGATCGTGCCGTCCGGGCGCCAGTAGAACCACTGCGGATGTTCCTTGATCCACGGGTGGTCGGGGGAGCATTGCACGGCGAAGTCCAGCGCGATCTCGATGCCGTGGCGGTGCGCCTCCTTGACCAGCCGGCGGAAGCCGTCGAAGTCGCCGATCATCGGATCGATGTCGGTGTGCCCGCCCTCCTCCGCGCCGATGGCGTAGGGCACGCCGGGATCGTCCGGGCCGGGGTTCAGCGTGTTGTTCCGCCCCTTGCGAAAGCTGCGGCCGATGGGGTGGATCGGCGGGAAGTACAGAACGTCGAAGCCCATGTCCCGGATGAAGGGCAGCATGTTCGACACGTCGTCGAACGTGCCGGGCCGCGACGGGTCGGGCGAGGCCGAGCGCGGAAAGATTTCGAACCACGCGGAATAGCGGGCGGCGGTGCGGTCCACATAGACCTCAAGCTCGCAGCCGTAGCGGGACAGGTACTGCCGCTCCCCGTACTTGGCCATGACCTGGCGCGGCTCGTCGGACAGGGCGTAGTCGGTCAGGTCCTTGCCCTGGAGGGTGTTCATCCGCTCGACCACCCGCTCCAGCGCGGCGCGGCCCTCGCCCTGGTTGAGAGTGACCGCGTGCTCGACGAAGCGGCGGCCCTCGACCAGTTCCAGGCTGACGTCCAGGCCGGCGTCGAACTTCTTCTTGAAGTCGGCGCGCCAGCTCTCCCACACGTCGCGCCACGCCAGCACGCTGTAGACGTAGCGGGTGTTGCGGGTCAGCGGCACCCTGCCGACCCAGCGGTCGTTCTCGAAGAGGGTCATGGGGACTTCGCGCCACGCCTCCTCGTCCACCGGGCGGTAGGTGACGACGGCGGACAGAACGAAGGTGCCGTCGGTGTAGATGTCCGCCCACACGTCCATCAGGTCGCCGACCACCCGCTTGACCGGGAAGCGGCCGGAATCGATCTCCGGATAGATGTTCTCGATGGTCACGCGGCGGGACGCCAGCTCGTCCATCCAGCCGCGGGAGTCCCGGTCATGCTCCGGCCCCTGCTCACCCAGCCGGTTCAGCTCGATGGGCCGGCGCTGCTGCTGGCGGGCGCGGAAGACGCGCAGCTCCAGCGGGCGCAGGCGGATGGTCCGGCCCGGCTCGAAGGGCAGCGGTTCGGCCTCCGGAGTCACGTCCTCGAAGTCGGCGAAGGTGCCGCCGGTCTCGGCCAGCAGCGGGCCGGGGTCGATGGGATGCGGCTGCCCCTCGTCGGGGTTGACGACCAGGACGGTGCAGCCCTCTCCGCTCCCGTTCGCCCAGCCGTCCGTGCTGCGGATCAGGCCGACGACGGGGTTGTGGGGCGAGGTGACGCGGCGCTGCGGCCCCTCGACGTTCAGGGCCGGCGTCTCGGCCTTCATGGCGTTGACCTTGCCGATGAAGCCGGTGAGATCCAGCTTCGGCTGCTCCCAATCATCGGGTGTGGTGTTCACCACGTCCAGCTTGCGGGTGAAGCCGTACTCATAGCCGACCGGGACCATGACGCCGGTCGAAAAGCTGGCCGCGAACAGGTAGTGCATCTTCAGGTGCCGGGCCAGACGCTCGGTGTCCTGGCTGCCGACCTCGGCCGCGAGGCGGTCGGTGTCGTGGCTTTCCGGGAAGGCGATGCTGGGCGCGATCCAGCGGTATTGCTCATACTGGTCGAGCAGCCAGTCGGCCTTGAAGTCCCACCACTTGGCGGAGTTGAACAGGAAGTCGAAGCCGGCGCCGCACAGGTCGCGCACCTGCTCCACCGTGCAGCCCAGCGTCTCGGCGAAGAACTTGACCTCCGGATCGACCTCGCGGGAGCGGTCGATCAGCGTCCGCCAGACGTCGGCCGGGATCTGGTAGGCGGCGTCGCAGCGGAAGCCCTTCACGCCCAGCCCGATGCAATGGCGCAGGTAATGGGTCCAATAGTCGATCAGACCCGCCCGCGCCTCCGCCCGGTCGTAGTCGAGCATGGCGAGATCGCCCCACACCGTCACCAGCGACGGGTCCACAGGGTCCACGGCGCGCGGGCTGTAGAGGTCGCCGTTGCCGTCGCGGCGGTACCAGTCCGGATGCTCCCCGGCCAGCAGCGCGTCCTTGGAGGTGTGGTTGATGACGAGGTCCAGCATGACCGACTGGCCGTGCCGCCGCGCCTCGGCGATGAAGCCGCGCAGCAGATCGTCCGGGTGCTCCGGCGCGCCGTCCTGGAGGCGGTCGTGCAGCCGGTAATAGTCCTTGATCGCGTAGAGGCTGCCCGAGAAGCCGGGGTAATGGACCGGGTTCAGGAACACCCAGTCGAACCCCATGCCCTGGATGCGCGGCAGGTGTCCGGCCCAGTCCCGAACCGGACCGATCAGGGTGGGAAACAGGTTGTAGATGCGCGGTCCGGCGGTGGCCATCGGGACTCCTCTTGGATCGGCTGCGGCGCGCGACGCCTTGGCCGGTTGACAACCTTGGGGGAGCAACGGAGGCTCGGCGGGGCGCACGCGCTCAACCCCAGGACGGCGCGAAGGTTCCGCGACCGCAAAATTGTGGAAGGACCAGCATGGCCAACGGCAACGGCAAAATTCGCCTCGACAAGCTCGATATGAAGGCGGCGCGCTTCGACAGCAAGGAGGAGTACGAGCGCCGACTCGGCAAACTCCAGAAAGAGCTGCTGCGCATCCAGCAGACCTACTGGCACGAGAAGCGCCGGGCGATCATCGTGTTCGAGGGCTGGGACGCCGCCGGCAAGGGTGGCTGCATCCGCCGGCTGACCGAGCCGCTCGACCCGCGCGGCTTCCATGTCTGGCCGATCGGCGCCCCGTCGCGGGACGAGCAGGGCAAGCATTACCTCTACCGCTTCTGGACCCGCCTGCCCGCCCCCGGCGCCTTCGCCATCTTCGACCGCTCCTGGTACGGCCGGGTGCTGGTGGAGCGGGTCGAGGGCTTCGCGTCCAAGGAGGAATGGAAGCGTGCCTACGACGAGATCAACCAGTTCGAGAAGATGCTGACCGACGACGGGGCGCGCATCATCAAGATCTTCATGCACATCACGCCGGAGGAGCAGCTGGAGCGCTTCCGCGAGCGGCTGTCCAACCCCTACAAGCGCTGGAAGCTGACCGAGGAGGACCTGCGCAACCGCGCCCGCTGGGGCGACTACGTCAGCGCCATCGAGGCGATGTTCGACAAGACCTCCACCGACACCGCGCCGTGGCGGGCGGTCGCGGCGAACTCCAAATGGGACGCCCGCCTGCGGGTGCTGGAGATCGTGACCGAGGCCCTGAAGAAGGGCGTCAACGTCGCCCCGCCGCCGGTGGACATCTCCGTCGCCAGGATCGCCGCCGAGGTGCTGGGCGTTCCCATGAACCTGGAGAGCGCCTCGCCATCGTGACGTGGTTGCCGTTGGGTTTCGGCGTCGCCTCAACCCAACCTACGCACACGACCATTCGTAGGTTGGGTTGAGCGCCAGCAAAACCCAACGATGGAAATCCGTCAGTCGCCGCCGTACAGGCCGCGCTCGCCCAGTTCCTCGCCACGGCGCCGCTCCAGTTCCTGGCTGTAGCGGCGCAGGGCGTAGGCTTCGGTGACGTAGCCGACGATGCGCCGGTCGCCGCGCGCGGCCAGGACGGGCAGCGCCTCCACCTCGGCGCCGCAGAAGCGGTTCAGCACGGTCCGCACGTCGTCCCCCGGCAGCAGGAAGCTGTCGGCGTGGCGGGCCAACTCGCCCACCGGCCGGTCGGCACCGTCCTCGCCCAGCGTCGGGTCGTGGATCAGGTCCATGTCGATCAGCCCGCCATAGTGGCCGTTGCCGTCCACCACATAGACCCTCTTGGCGGAACCCAGCGGATAGAGCCGGCGCAGCGTCTCCACCGTCTGGGTGTCCAGGATCGTCTTGGCGTCGGCGCGCATCAGGCGCAGCGCCGTCAGCTCCGACACCCAGCCGATGTCGTAGGCCCCCCGGATCGGCACGCCGCGCAGGTGGAAGCGCCAGGTGGCGAAGGAATAGCCGAAGAACTGCCGGACGATGGCGGTGGAGACCGCCACGCCGATCAGCACGCCCGACGCCGCCCAGAAATCCTGCGTCGATTCCAGCACCAGCAGCACCATGGTCACCGGCGCCCCGATGATGCCGGCGGCGACCGCGCCCATGCCGACGAGAACCAGCAGGTTCCGGTCCACGCCGAATTCCGGCAGCAGGCCGCCGGCCAGCGCCGAGAGCAGCCCGGCGAAGACGCCCCCCAGCAGCAGCGAGGCGCTGAACAGCCCGCCCCGGAAACCGGAACCCAGCGATACGGCCGAGGCCACGATCTTCGCCACCAGCACGGTCGCCAGCAGGGCCGCGCCGCCGGTGAGGGAGTCCGGCACCGCGTCGGGGCTGGCCGCCCCCATCACCTGGGGCACGGCCAGCGCCAGCAGGCCGACGCAGAGCCCGCCCAGCGCCGGGAGCATCCAGGGCGGAACGGGCAGCGCCCGGAAGGCGCGTTCCGCGACCGTGACGGCCTTCATGGCGGCGATGCTGAGCCAGCCGGCCAGGAAGCCCAGCGCGCCGCAGGCGGCGTAGTCCCAGCCCGCGATGCGGACCGGCCGGTCGAACAGCAGGGGGATGCTGGGATCGGCCAGCCAATCGGCCATCGCCACGGCGGCGACGGCGGCGGCGCCGACGGGGGCCAGCGTGGCGATGGTGTAGCCGCCCAGCACCAGTTCGAAGGCGTAGAAGGCCCCGGCGAGAGGCGCGCCGTAGGCCGCCGCGATGGCCGCCGCCGCCCCGCAGCCGACCAGCGTGCGCAGATCCGCCCGGCGCAGCCGCAAACGCTGGCCGAGCGCCGAGGCGAGGCTGGCCCCGGCCTGGGTGTAGGCGGCCTCCATCCCCACCGAGGCGCCGGAGCCGTTGGACAGCATGGTGGCGAGCGTCAGGCGCAGGCTGTCGATCAGCGACATCTTGCCGCCGTAGAGCGCGTTCGCCTCGATGGGGTCCACGATGTCGTTGGGGCGCCAGCGGCGGACCAGCCTGACCAGCAGACCGAGCGCCAGCCCGCCGAGGATGGGAACGGCCAGCACGCGCCACCAGGGCTCGCCGATCGCGGCCTGACCGAGCTGCTCGCCCTCGGGCAGGGCGAAGGCGGTGGCCTGCGCCCACACCACCACCGCGTGCAGCAGGGCTACCGCCAGGCCGACGCCCGCCCCGATCCCCCCCGACAGGAGCACGAGGCCGAGCGGGCTGTCGCGCAGAATCCAACGGGCCTGCGCCCCGACAGGCCGCTCGGCGGCCGTGGCGCACGCGGGATTCGCGGCGCCTCTGATACCCGTCACGTCGTCCGGCATGACGGGAAAACCGGCCCGCGCGCCGGTCGGTTCCGGCGCGCGGGGTACGTCCTACCCGTTAGGGCTTGCTCGTCTGGGCGGGGGCCGAGGGAGTGGGGGCTGCGGCGGCCTTGCGCAGAACCTCGGCAAGGTTGTCGCGCACCTTATCGGCCAGCGCCTTGTCGGCGTCGGAGGATTCGTGGAACAGCACGGTGAACAGTCGGGCCGGCGACAGGAAGAAGGTCAGCGACACGTACATCTTCGCGCCGTCCTTCATCGTGCAGTCCACCGCGCCGGTGCGCAGCGTCACGCCCGACACGGTCTCGACCGGGTTGAGGCTGACGGTCGAGGTTCCGTCGCATCGCTTCTTCATCGCCTCGGCGAAGCTGTCGGACAGTTCGCCGAGCTTGGCGTCCTCGCCCACCACGCGCTCGCGGATGCCGCCGACCACCGGGCCGAAGCGCCAGGCGACGTCGGCCGGACGCTCCTCCTTGGGGATCCTCTCCATGGAGACCGGCTCGACCTCGCGCAGGCCGGCGGCCAGCAGCAGGTCGGTCAGGCCGGGCGGCAGTGCGCCGGGCTTGCCGGTTTCCCGGGGCGCCGGCGGCTTGGTCGCCGTGGTCAGCGGCGGGACGTTGCCGGACTTCTCCACACAGGTCTTCAGGTCCGCCAGGATCTTCTTCGTTCCCTTCAGGGCGAAGGACATGCGGTCGGCGGCGGAGATGAAGGTCACCTCGTTGCCGTTGGTCAGGGCCGTGTACAGCTCCTCGTCCTTGCCGTTGGGGACCACCAGCATGTCCGGCTGCGGCGCCACGGCGGTGCGCTCGCGGGTCAGCTTGCCGTCCACCGAGACCTTGACCGGCCACTGCTGCCCGCCCGGCAGTTCGGCGCCGGGAATGGCGACGCCCAGGTTCACCTCGCCCTTCGCGTTGCGGGCGATCATCAGCGAATGGCCGGTGTCGAAGCGGCCTTCGATGACGCAGTAGGAGAACTTGCCGTCCTTGTCCTTGGCCGGGCCGCCGACCCAGCCGTCCTCCAGAAGCGCCGGGCCGGAATTCACCGGCGCCGGCGGCGGGGGCGGCGGCTGCGTCGCGGGCAGCGGGTAGTAGAAACCGGGCGGATCGACCGGCACGAGTTCGGCCAGCTGCGCGTTCCCGGCGTGGGCGTTGGCGGCGCCCATCATCAAGAGGGCGGAGAGCGCGGCGGCGGGCTTGCGGGTCATAAGAATTAGTCCATTCGGGCGAAACGACGCCGGAGGCTAGCCGCAGCAACCGACCTCCGCAAGCAAAAGGGGCCGGGATTCCGGAACCGATTGTGCGACACGACGGAGGGGCGCGGCGGCCAAGTCCCTTCAAAACACGGATTTTATCGGATGGACGCGGATTTCCGGTTCTCCTGATCCGCGTCCGGCCGTGTCTTCCATGCCCCACCGGGAAGCGTCGCCCTCAGCCGCCGAGGAAGGCTTCGCGCAAGGTTTCCTCGGGGAGGGTGTCGGCCGGGCCGTCATGGACGATGCGGCCGAGGCGCAGCAGGACGGCGCGGCTGGTGGCCGACAGCGCGCGGGCGGCGCTCTGTTCGGCGACGAGGACGGTGGTGCCTTCGGCGGCGATGGCGCGGACGGCGGCGAAGACCTCGCCGGCCAGCTTGGGCGACAGGCCGAGCGACGGCTCGTCGAGCAGGAGAAGGCGCGGACGCCCCATCAGCGCGCGGCCGACGGCGAGCATCTGCTGCTGGCCGCCGGACAGGCGCCACGCCGGATCGGCGGTCTTCTCGGCCAGCGCGGGGAAGAGGGCGAAGACGCGCTCCACGTCGCCGGCGCGGGCGGCGCGGCCGAGGGGGCTGGCGACCTCCAGATTGTCGCGCACGCTCATGCCGGGGAAAACGCACCGGCCCTCGGGCACATAGCCGAGGCCACGGCGCACGCGCCGTTCGGTGGCGAGGTTGGTGATGTCGTCGCCGTCGAGACGGACGCGGCCCGCGCTGGCGGGGACGAGGCCGAGGATGGTTCTCAGCAGCGTGGATTTGCCGGCCCCGTTGGCGCCGAGCAGGGCGACGGCCTCGCCGGCGCGGAGCGAGAGCGAGACGCCGTGCAGGGCCGTGGCGCCGCCATAGCCGGCGGTGAGGCCGTCGATGACCAGAAGGGGTTTGGTCACGGGGCGCCCTCCCCCAGATAGGCGGTGACCACGGCGGGGTCGTCGCGCACGCCCCCGGGCGAACCGTCGTACAGGATGCGCCCCTGGTCGAGGCACAGGACATGGCCGGCGAGCGGCAGCAGGAAGCCCATGTCGTGCTCCACCACCAGCAGCGCCGTGCCGCTGGCGGCGATGGCGCGGAGGTGGGTGGCGAGGTCGGCCTTCTCCGCGTCGGTCAGGCCGGCAGCCGGTTCGTCCAGCAGCAGGACGGACGGCTGGCGGGCCAGCGCGCGGGCCAGTTCGACGCGGCGGCGCAGCGCGGCCGGAAGGTCGGCGCAGAGGCGCGGCGCGAGGTCGGCGGCGTTCAGGCGGCCGAGGATGTGGAGGGCGTGGGCTTCGGCCTCGGCGATGGAGCGGTCGCGGTCCAGACGGGCGGCGGCGACGGCGTCGAGCACCGTGGCGCCGGGCGGCAGGCTGACCGCCTGGAAGCTGCGGGCGATGCCGGCCCGCGCGATGCGGTCGGGACGGAAACTCGTGATGTCCTGATCGAACAGGAGGATGCGGCCCTCGTCGGGGCGCTCCAGGCCGGAGACGAGGTTGATGACCGTCGTCTTGCCGGACCCGTTCGGGCCGATCAGGCCGGTGATCGACCCCGCGCTCAGAGTCAGGGACACGCCGTCCACAGCGCGCACGCCGCCGAAGGATTTGCCGAGGTCAACGATCCGGAGGACCGGGCCGGCGGCGGGCGCGGCTTCCGGAAGCGCGGCGGGCTCGGGCAGCGGCTTCGGGCGCGGCGGGAACAGCCGGTCGATGAGGCCGGTCAGGCCGTGCGGCGCCAGGACGATGGCCGCCAGCAGCGCCACGCCGTAGATCAGCAGATAGCTGCGCTCCAGGAAGCGGAACCACTCCGGCAGGTGGATCAGCAGCAGCGCGCCGAGGATCGCGCCGGCCACCCGGCCCCGCCCGCCGACCACGGCGATGGTCAGGATCGAGACCATGACGGGGAACTCCAGCACCTCCGGCGAGACGACGCGCTGGGTGTGCACGGTCAGCGCCCCGGCCGCCCCGCCGTAGACGGCGCTGAGCGCGAAGGCGGTCAGGCGCAGCCGCCCGACGTCGAGGCCCAGCGTGCCGGCGGCCAGCGGGTCGTCGCGCACCAGCGTCAGCGCGCGGCACCAGCGCCCGCGCGCCAGCGCCCAGGCGATCAGGCCGCCGACGGCGACGAAGCCCCAGACGATGGCGGCGAGCGGCAGCCCGCGCGGCACCGCCCAACCGAACAGGATGATTCCGGGGACGCCAGGCAGGCCGTTGGCGCCGCCGGTCAGGCCGGGGCTGTTGACCGCCAGCAAATGCACGACCTGGGCGATGCCAAGCGTGGCGAGGGCGAAGTAGTGGGATTCCAGCCGCAGCACCGGCAGGCCGACGAGCAGCGCCACCGCCAGGGGGACGAGGAGGGAGACCGGGAAGGTCGCCGCGAAGCTCCATCCCCACTGGCTGCCGAAAATGCCCGTGGCGTAGGCGCCCAGGCCGAAGAAGGCCCCTTGCGCGAGCGACAGGGCTCCGCCCAGGCCGAAGACGATCTGGAAACCGATGGTGGCGAGCGCGTAGACGCCGGCCACGGTCAGCACGCGCAGGCCGTAGGGCGACGCGTACAGGGCCGCATAGGCGATCAGGGCGACAATCACGATCCCCTCCCCCGCCCAGCGGGGGAGGGTCAGGGTGGGGGCTCGTCTCGACACGCTCTCACGCACGGCGCCGCGCCGCCTCCCCGAACAGGCCCTGCGGGCGGGCGACCAGGATGACCAGCAGCGTGGCGTAAAGGGCGCCGAGCGCCACGGGATAGGACAGGACGGACGAGACGCC